>NZ_JAYSGF010000030.1:0-64783 GCF_041912965.1 Chromobacterium sp.
CCAACACCGACAAGGACGGCAAGACCGCCAAGGACCAAGCCGGTCAGCAGCCGCTAATCGTGCTATCGGCCCCGGCCGGCATCGCCAGCCTGAGCCAGCAAAGCCAGACCGTGGCGGCGGGCACCAACCTGGACTTGGTGGCACAGCGCGACAGCAACCAGACCTCCGGCCGGCGCTGGATTCACAATGTGGGCCAGCACATCAGCCTGTTCGTCGCCGGGGTCAAGGATCAGATCGCGCTGAAGCTGATCGCGGCCAAGGGCAAGGTGCAGGTTCAAGCGCAGAGAGACAGCATCGAGGTCACCGCGGACAAGGATGTGACCGTCACCGCTTGCAAGGAAAGAATCACGGTGGCGGCCAAGCAGGAAATCCTGCTCAACGTCAGCGGCGGCGCTTACATCCGCATCGCCGGCGGCAATATCGAACTGCATTGCCCCGGCAAGGTGTCGGTGAAGGGCGCCAGCCATCAGATGAGTGGGCCCACTAGCTTAGCAAAAGAATTAAATAAAATGCCCTCGTCTAAATTTGATGAGGAGTTCGTTATGAAGTGGCCCTACGATGGAAAGCCGGTTAAGGGGCGAGCATTTAAGCTAATCAGGGAAGATGGAACCGTGATACATGGCATTACAGATGCCGAGGGGAAAACAGGCTTGCAGAGGAGCCTGTTTACTGAAAATATCAAGTTGCACTTGTTGCCGGAGAAGTAAAGTGACCGATGATCGAAAAATTTCTCCGCAGTATGATCGTGATGGAAAGCCCTATTGGTCTTCAATAACCAGTAAACCTAACGATTCCTTTGCAATCTGTACAATTGATCCAGATAGGGTTATTCCTGTGATCTTTGTGCCAGGAGTTATGGGCAGTAACCTCATCTGTACGCAAGGGAAAGGGAAAGGGATTAAATGGTTGCTTAATGATACTGGAAGTATGCTGCCATGGTTGGGGCGTGGGGCCCAAATAAGACGAGAGAGCCTTGACCCTGCCGTAATGCAGGTTTTTCAGGGTGGGAAAGTTTCTTCGCGTACTCCATTAAATAATAAATTGCTTAAAGAGAGAGGCTGGGGAGAGGTCGGCTATATGAGCTATGGAGAATATCTTGCCGATCTTCATTTGGCTCTGAATGATTTTCATTGTGGAGGTTGGAACTATTCCCCGCGTAAAATGCTTATTGGAAAAGATCTAAAGGCGGAGAAGGGTGAGGTATCTTTAAAAGAGGATGAAGTTGCCTTGTCTTATCGCTATGCATTTCCGATATATGCGTGTGGCTATAATTGGCTTGATGATAATGCTAGTTCGGCCAAATTGTTGAAAAATAGAATTCAAAAAGCTATTTCTGATCAGAAAAAACTTGGCCATAAGTGCGAGAAGGTAATCGTGGTAACTCACTCAATGGGGGGGTTAGTAGCACGCTATTGTTCGGAAGTGCTTGGTATGCGAGATCAGATACTTGGCGTTGTTCATGGTGTTATGCCTGCGATAGGGGCTGCTGCAGTATATCGCCGAATGAAGGCCGGTACTGAAAATGGGGGAAAAGGGCAAGGAACAACGAAGCGCATAGAAGGTGCTGTGGCTAGTGAAATTCTTGGTGGGAATGGATTGGAAATGACTTCTGTACTTTCTCAATCCCCAGGCCCATTGCAATTATTGCCAACGCCAGAGTATGGAAATAACTGGCTTAAAATAGAGGTTAACGAAGACCGTTTTTCCTTCCCAAAGTCGGGTGACCCATATCGAGAGATATACACTGTTCGTGGAAAGTGGTGGAGTCTATGCGAAGATCACTTAATTGATCCATCTAATATAAAAAATGACCCTGCAGCAAAAGAGAGGAATTGGGAGAGATTTAAAACTGTTATACAGATAGTGAAAGGTTTTCATACTTCTATCTCAAAGCAATATCATGCAAATACTCATGCATTTTATGGAAGTAGTGAAGAGCATCTTTCTTTTGGTAATGTAACATGGAATGGAGAGAGTGCATGGGGTGAAGAACTGCTTTCGGGTAAGAGAAAAGGAGATGTTCTTAATGCTCGGGCCCTAGACCCAACAGAGATTGGGGAAACTAGAACGGTTGCTACACCTGTGAGTGGTGGATGGAAGACAGGAAAGCACCAAGCATACACATTTGCAAATCAGGACGAACCTGGAGATGGCACTGTTCCTCATCGATCAGGCTATGCTCCTTATTCAAGTGCAAAAACAATGATGAGAGTTTCGACTGAGCATGAACCCGCCTATCGAGATTGTCAGCCTGCTCAGCAATTTACTTTGCGCGCCATTGTACATATCACCCAAGCAATTAAGCAGACAGCGTTGGCATATTCAGAATGAGAAAAACATTAATATTATTTGCCAATTTGACAATGGTGTGTATGTTAGCCGCTTGCAAGGATTCACCAAAAATGATGACCGCTACCGAAAAACAGCAATTAGAGCCATTTCTGTCCAATATGCAAACTTATTGCGTTGGAAGATTCTTAGTAGATTTGCCCATCTCTTTGGTTTCCGATCAATCATCATTTAGAGTAGCAAGTGTTTATACTGGGCATCTTGATACTGAAATAGTAGTCGAAGTACAGCCGATGAGCCTTGTTCAGTTCAGAATGGCTCTTGCTAAGCGTAAAAATGAGTTAGTCACAACGCTTATTGCTAATAGTAAGCAATCAATGCTTTTTGATGTGATTCCTTTGCAAGGAAAAGAAGGAATAATATTTGATAGGGTCAGAAGTGATGTTTCTGAGCTTGCCCAGCGTACATATGAGCTATGGAGTTTTGAAAATGGGTATGCCAAAAGAATGCTGGCAAATCATTGGGATGCAACTAAGCTTAAGGATAATTCGTTAGATACAAAAACAACTAGTCAGAATGTAATGCAGGAGCTACTTGGTTTCTCTAATAAAATTAGCGGTCGAAATAATACAGAAATTCCCAAAGAAGCCGGATCTTGTTTTATGAATGGTTTCATGGCTGGTCCATCCGTAGCCCACGAATCACCTGAATTGTCATTTCACTTAGGGGGGCTAGAGGATGTAACTCTGTCAATTGTTACGGATAATCGTTACAGTCCAGAGGTTACAACCTATGATGCAATCGATGAGGAAGTTAAATCGGGTGAAAGTATTGCAAAAGAGAAAAATGGAAAATTTCGCATCATTCGTGCCACTGAATTAAAAGCTAAGAGCGGTGTTGAATTGAAAGAAGTTCTAATGGAACTTCCGACGGATGAGTCTTATCTGGATGACGGAAATAATGAGCATTTTGTTCAGGGACATTCGTTTGTTGCCGAAAGTTCGCATGCCGGTCAGATTAATATGCCTTACGTCAAGCTGATTCTTTCGAATGGTCAGCGCTTATATAATCGTGATATACGAGATGGCGATCCGATTCCTCTGTTGAAAATTGTCTCAAAGATGGATTCGAAAAAGACAGGTAATGAGTTAAAAAAAGCATCTTTTAGCGAGGTGCAAACAATTGCTTTGTGGGATGCTATCTTGGCAACTTTGCGGGTACGATCTAATGAATTCTAGTTTTTGATTCGGTAGTGTTTTTCAAAGTGATGAGCGATTGTGCATGGGAGACTTTAAGTTTAGAAAATGTTTCTGTTATTTTGCTTATGGGGTCTAACCTCAATTGGGGCGTTTTAAGGAAGCCGTGGCAACCCTTCATCCACAAGAGTGTTTTTTATTAGAACGTTTTGTGTCGCTGGAATACATAGGCGAGCTTCGCGACACCTGGAGACAGGTTGTTTATTCGCATGAGCAGGCGCTGGAGCGGTATATGAATACCGCACCGGCCACTTTGCGTTCAAAACATTTATCTGAACAACCAGATGTGACCTGGGGAACTGTTCTACTGCCTAACTATCGAGCAATGTTGCAAAACTTGATAAACACCTATATTGAGCGGACCCATGATGATGCCAATGTGTTTCGTGGGGGCGGTGGTGTTCGTGGAGCTTTACGTGGTGGCAACGAGTACTGGCACGGTTGGATGGGGCAGGATGAGTTAGAGCGCATCGGCGGCTTTGAGAGTAGAGCTAGCAGGCTGGATATAAATTTCAACAGAACTTGCGAGGGCCGTTGGGAGGAGGGAGATTTGTCCTTTCGCTACGATGAGCTGAACTGGGGGCCATTGGACCTGCCTCCAGCCATTCCCGCTTATGAACTGGATGGCAGTGTGGTGGTGAGGCCTGGCGATAAGGTGGAAATCCCCGGTGTTTACCTGCCGGATGTGGATCATGCTTGCGCTCAGTTTCTGCATCCCTATCGCACCAATCAGTTGAAACTTGACTTACTGAATGTGCGGGGTATGGGGGAGATATCGGTACATCAAGGTCTGCAACGGGATCAATTCGGCGATTGGCAGCTGGAGAGGCAGGTGGTGCCGACTTGGACCTTGGTGCGGCGTGTAGAAAGCCAATTTTTCCAAGTTCCTCCTAACGGTTTTTATCCCTAACATGCTTGGCGGTAGCCTGTCTCGCAGAGGGGAATAGATTAGAATGCTTGGCTCTTCTCTGCTGCGCCTGGCTGTGTTCCGTTCTCGAGGTGTAAAGGATCTTGGTCATGCCCCCGTTGCAGCCACAGGAAGTTTATTTGCTTGAATACCTCGTTTCATTCGAGCACTTCTGCAATGCACGTGACGCAATGCGCGAGGCCGTGCGATTTGGCGAGCAATGTCTGGACGAGTTCATGCAAAATCTGCCTGCCGATTTACGGCGGCGCCATACTAGCGAGCAGCCCGATGTCGTGTGGGGAGGTCTCGTGTTACCCAACCTACGTTCCAGCCTGGATGGTCTGATCGAAGGTTGCATTTTACGAAGCCATGGCGATCCTCAAGCCTTTCGTGGCTTAGTTGGAACTCATGGTCGTAGCATCAACAAGAATATCAGTGAGTTTGATGCCAGTTGGATGCCTGAGCCACTGGGAACAATGTTTTGGGATGCTCTGTTCAAGGCGATTGCATTAGATAAGGTTATCGGTGCAACTATTGGTGGGGAATGGCAGGAAGGAAGCTTAAGCAGGCATTGTGATTTTAGTGATCCCAGTGGAGTCTTAGGTGGAACGAATATCCGCCTTCCTAAACAGATTCCAGTTTATGAATTGGACCATTCAGTCGTGATTGGTCCTGGCGATCAGGTCAAGGAGTGCGGTGTTTATTTGCCGGACTCCGAAAATACGGCTGCGCAGTTTCTGCACCCAGGGCGATGGTGGCCAGAAGAGCCGGGCATTTCGGTGCGTCAGGGCCTAAGCAAGGATGAAGAGGGCTGGTGGGATGATGAGCAGGATGTGTATCCATCCCGCTGGACGCTGGTTCGGCGTATCCCCAAGCAATTCCTTGAGGTTCCTCCTGAAGGTTTCTACCCTAAAAACCAGCCAAGCAGTGGGCGGGTTGAGGGTGGATAAGCGTGCCCTCATGCCGGTGTCTGGTGGACGCCAGCTAGGCCTGATGCGTGTCGCAGCTTTACGGCAGGTGAGGCCATGCCGGTGTTTCCTGATTCTCAATATGGGGAAACGGTCTGGTATCGGCAGGCGGAATAAATAGGACTCCATTGAGCAGTGACATGGCTATTGGCTCGGGATAGTAGAGAAATGACAAGTTGCCTATCTATTAACGGGCGTGGAGTGAAAAAATTTATTTTGGCTTCAGCGTTGATTAGCTGCACAGCGATTGCCATCTACTTCGCGATAGGCAGACAGCCTGATCAATCGACGTATCCGGATAGAGTAGTGCTTGCGCTGGGGGAAACTGGAGAGCAGTGGCAAAAGAAATACAGCGCTATTGTTCATGTTGCTGAGCAGCCTGCTGGTCTTAGGTTTTATAAAATGCAGCCCCTCAGATCCAAGGTGTCCGTTACGGTGAGATTGGAGCATCAGGGGCATAGTTTGGAAATTGCCCATGTGCTTAGTGTGACGGGCACGCAAGATAGAGGGCGAAAAGAGGGTATTGACAGCATACAGCTCAGTGCCGGTTTGTCTTCTCAGCCGCTGATAGAGCATGACGCGGCAAGGCGTTATGTATGGAGTTTGGTCAAATCAATTCGCGCCGCAGGCTGGCAGAAGTATATCGAAGAGACGGACCCACGTTTGAACGGCAAAGCGGCTTATGAGTACGCTGTACAGAAGCATGGGGCATTAGACCCTGACTATGATTTGTCATTGACGGAATGGATGGCGATGCCGGCTAGAACCCGTTGGAGCTTCTATGCAGAGGATGCTTTTCTGAGTCTGGAGTTCGATCGGAATGTGCAACGCATGGACCCTGCCAAGCCTGGCGCTTATTTGTTGAACGTCAGCATAAGCAGTGCTGAGCAGCAATTTAGCTCAAATTTTGAATTTGAAGAGCGTGATCATTGGCGTAATCTATGGGATGCGGCTGCACGGAAATGGAAGCAGGAACGCAATATAAAAGAAGCTAAATTGCGTGCGCAGGGTGTGGTTATTGATGAAGATTATCAGGGTCCACCTTTGCCAGCTGGGTCTGCTGGGAAGTAGAACTTATATCTGTTGGCTTGTTGGTTAGGTCATTGTTTAATGGTTTGCCTATGCCACCGCTATGCTTAAGTGGCGGGGTTTTGAAAGAGCCGACCACGGTGTGAGGCGCGAGTGATGCATCTCCGTGTCGCCGTCATCGTAATCTAGGCGATGGCTAGTATGGTTTGGTTGTGGCGGGTATTCCACCGAAAATATCAGGTTCATGCGCCGTCTTGGCGGGGGTGACGCCCGTCACCCCCGCCGAACCCCTGCGGCCGGGGGGACTCAGACTCTATGTGCCGGCTGTCTGGCCGGCCACATCCCTTCCCATTCCCCTCCTGGAGATTCTTCATGACGCCCATCCTGTTCAATACCTATCGCTCGGTCCAAGGCTTCAACAAACGCGTCCGTTTCCTGATCCTGCATTACACCGCGCTGGACTTCGCCGGCTCCATCAAGGCGCTGACCGGCTCCGGCCAGGTGAGCGCGCATTATCTGGCGCCGGACCCTTGCGACCCCAGCTATCAGCAGGCCGGCTTCAAGCAGATGAATCTGTTCAATCTGGTGGACGAGAACGACCGCGCCTGGCATGCCGGCGCCAGTGCCTGGGATGGCCGCAGCAATCTGAACGATTCGTCCATCGGCGTGGAAATCGTCAATCTGGCGCGGGAGGAGAAGGGCGGCATGGTGTTTCCGCCCTATCACCCGCAGCAGGTGGAGGCAGTGACGGAATTGGCGCGAAACATCCTGGCGCGCTATCCGGACATCAGTCCGGTGAACGTGCTGGGCCATTCCGACATCGCCGTGGGCCGCAAGAGCGATCCGGGGCCGATGTTCCCGTGGCGGGAACTGCACCAGGCCGGGGTGGGCGCGTGGCCGGAGGTGGAGACGCAGCGTAAATACGCGCAGCGGTTCCAGCAACAGGGCTTGCCTGGCCGGGAGAAGATGCTGGAGGCGTTCAAGCATTACGGCTACGAGGTGGCGGCGGCGGGCGGCGATGCCGGTTTCGCCACCCTGGTGCGCGCCTTCCAGATGCATTTCCGCGCTGGCGATTACAGCGGGGCGTTGGACGTGGAGACCGCTGCCATCCTGTTCGCCCTGCTGGAGCGTTATTGGCCTAAGCGTTTGGCCCTGATCAAGCTTTGACGCGTCTTGTACTCCGAGCGGCTAACAAACCCCACGCAGGATCAGGGGTTTTGTTAGCGGGTCTTATTTGGCGGCGGCCGGGATGAAGGAGAACTCCTGGATCACGATTTCCACTTCCTTGCCGTCCTTGGGCGGCCGTCCCTGGAACAGCCATAGATTGATGTGCGGCGGCAGCGGCTGCTGCGGCACCAGGCGCGTGGGGTCCGCCGGGGCGAAGTTCCAGCGCGCCATTTCGTACTGGTCGCCGTCCTGATGGCCGTGCAGCGATTGGTAGAGCACACGGCTGGCGCTCCAGTTGAAGCGGTGGGTGCTGTAGTCGCCGTTGAGGTGCGGTTCAAAGGCGTAGGAGGTGGGCTTGGGGCCGGGCACGGCCGGGTAGACGGTGTAGTTGCCCATCGGGTTTTGCCGATTGCCCCAGCGGGCGAATTCGATGTCGATTTCATTGCTGGCGTCCGGGCCCACATCCGGCGTCGGGTAGTTGAACAGGCCCAGCACGATGTTGTCGTCGAAGAGGTCCGGCCGGCCTATCAGCTTGAACTGGTAGCGGCCAAAGCCCAGCCGCTGAGGCAGGTAGACCTCGGCGCTGCTCCACTTGCCGCCGCGTTGGGCGATCTTCAGGTGGAGCCGGCCCTGGGCGTCCACCCAGGCGTTGTTCTCGTCCCAGTCATTGGGGCCGGGGCCGCTTTGGATCTGGTTGCGGACTTCCCAGGCGTAGCCGGAGAAATTCAGGGTCTTGGCCTGGGCCAGGCCGGAGGCGGCCAGGGCGGCGGCGATGAGCAGGCAGTAAAGTCGGGGCATGGTTTTCCTTTATCGGTGGCCTGGCCGTGACCAGGCGCTTGCGCTGGCGGGACAGTCTGCTTGGAATATAATGCCAAATGATTTTCCGGTGGGTAAATACAAGGAACAGGCCGCGCGCGCGTCTGAACCATTGACCCGCCGGCGCGGTCAAGCTTTAGGTAGCGTCAAGCCAAGGCTCTGCGGGGCAGGTCTTGCAGCGGCGGCGTTCATCATGCGAGGAGTGCGATTGTGTTGACCATGGGGTTTCTGAGCTGGTTGTTTGGCGATGAGAATCTGATGTCGCTGCTGGCGCAGAACTGGGTGCTGGGGGTGTGGATAGTGGCCGCCATCGTGTTTTGCGAAACCGGCCTGGTGGTATTGCCCTTCCTGCCCGGCGACGGCCTGCTGTTCGCCACCGGCGCCTTGCTGGGCGCGCAGGGGGTGTCGCCGTGGTGGCCGATGGGCGTGATCACGCTGGCGGCCATTCTGGGCGATCTGCTGAATTACAGCATAGGCCGCTCCGCGCTGGGGCAGACGCTGATCCGGCGCGGCTGGGTCAAGCCGCAGCATTTGGCCAAGACCCAGGCCTTTTTCGATCGTTACGGCGCGCCCACCATCACCATCGGCCGCTTCGTGCCCATCGTGCGCACGGTGGCGCCGTTTCTGGCCGGGCTGTCCGGCATGTGCCCGCGCCGCTTCGCCTGCTACAACGTGCTGGGCGCGGTGATCTGGTGCGGCGGGCTGGTGTCCATGGGGTATTGGCTGGGCGGCATTCCCTGGGTGCAGGACAATATGCTGTGGCTGGTGCTGGGCATGGTGGCCTTGCTATTGCTGCCACCCTTGTGGCAGTGGCGGCGCAGCCGCCGTCTGGCGGGCTGACGCTGTTTGCAAGCGGTTCAGGATCAGGCGAGCAAGAGCGGGGCGTTGTTAATGCGCTGTGTTTGGCGATCTCGCTTTTGCTCGCGAGACTTGGACAGGCTCTTAGATGAGCGATGCGCGCGGTGCAACACGCCTTGCCGCCTGCTCCAGGCTAGCCCGCGCGATCACGCGGTGGAACGGTGTGATGGCCGCGAGGTATGTCCGTCCCAGTAAGTTATGGCAATGCACGACGGATACCACGACGAGTTCCCTGCTGCCTGCCGCGCCAGCGCGCTGCTGGATCGCGAGCCGGAAGTCGAGATGACGATCATCCGCGCCCATTACCAGTTCCTCCAAACTCTTGGACTGCAGTGGAAAGAAGCCGATCACCGTCCCCTGCGCCGCCGCGGCAATACCCACCGCACGAGACGATTTGACGCCGACTGGCGCCATGATCATGTCGCGCGCCCGCGTCAGCGCGCGAATCCACCACGCCTGCTGCTCGAAGCCCGCGCGGGCCAATACTTCGATATCGTCGCTGGCCCCCGCCGGTAACTGAATCGCATACGCGTCTACCAGATCCGCGCCCTTGTAAAGCGGCGCCAGGGTACTGTCGGATGGCACGGGTATCGCATGCGCCTTATGGATATGGTTCATCAACTCATCTCCCTACGGTTTGGGTTTGGCGTGAGTCTGCGCTAGACCTTGCTTTTCCGCGCCATCAACACGCCGCGAGCCGTCCGCCCCGGGAACGATGGATGCGTCTGCCACGCAGTCGCAATCGACAGGACGTCGCGGTCTAGCCTGAAGAACCTCCGTTGCTCGGTGCCGACCCAGGCGGGATGCCAAGCGGTGTCGACCTGGATGATGAGTTTGTCCTCACCCTCAACACGGCACAGACCGGAATAAGCGATCATCGCCTCGAAAAGGGCTGCCGGATCATGATTCGGACGTTCTTGGGAGGTGAGTATCGACATGATCCTGTCGCGTTCTATGACGATATGGCCGAGCGGCGCGCGGCCGTAAGTGTCCACGCACTCGCCTGTGTCCTGGAACTCAAGCTGAAAAGACACAATCCGCCACCATCCGGACAAGGGCTGGGCTTGGATATCAGGCATGGCATCTCCTTTCTCGCTCTTGCTCGCGAGACTTTGGACAGGCTGTTAGTGCGTCAGCATCACCGCCACATACACGCCGATGGCCAGCAGGCTGACGCAGGTGCCGCAGGCGATGGGCCCGGCCGAGCGGCCGCTTTTCAGGTAATGGGTTTCCAGCACGATGATGTTGGCCGCCGGCGGCAGCAGGCACAGCAGATAGAGGGTGGGCCGGTTTTCCGTCACCAGCGCGATGTCGAAGCGGCCGCACAGCAGGATGAACAGGCTGAGCAGCAGGGCCAGCGCCACGGCGCGCGCGGCGAAGTTGCGCAGCGCCAGTTTGAAGTCCGCCAGCCGGAGCCGGGCGCCGGAGAGCCAGATGCCCAGAATCGCCATTCCCAGGAAACTCATCAGCCATTTCAGCGCTTCGTAGCCAGGCCGCGCGTAGTGTTCCAGCGCCGGCCCCAAGGGCAGGCAGGCGAGGCCGACCAGCAGCGCCCACACCGGCGGCGCCTGCAGCGTCTGGCGCAGCCGCGCGCGCCAGTGCTGGCCCTGGGCCAGCAGGCCCACGCCGATGGCGTTGCCAAACAAGGAACTGCCGACATAGGCGGCGATGATGACCATGGCGGCGCCGTCGCCAAACAGCGCGCTGGCCACCGGCAGCCCCAGCCAGCCGATATTCAGATAGCAGAAACACAGATTGTGCACCGGGTCGCGGCTGATGCGGCGTCCCAGCAGCAAGAGCAGCGCCATGATGGCGGCGATGCCGGCCATGACCGTGAACACGCCGGGGCGATGGGTGGCGATGTTGTAGATGATGACCAGCGGGATCACCCACTTGCTCAACAGCGCCGAGGCCCGCGCCTTGACGTCGAAGGGCGCGCGTCCCAGCCCCAGGCCGATCAGCAGATAGGCGAGCGGGGCGAAGATGGACAGCGGCATGGTGCATTCCTGTGACGAGCCGGACGGCGGAAGACGCACTCTAGGCCCGCTTCACTGGAAATGTCAATGGAATGAAAGTGTCAGCGCGGACCGAGCAGCCGTTGCAGCGTGGCCGCGGTGGGCACGCCCTGGACTTTCTGCAAGCGGCCCTGGGCATCGCGGTAGAAGGAGGCCGGGGTGGCGAACACGCCCAGCCGTTCCATCAATTGCTGATTGGCCGCCAATTTGGCGCTGACGGCGGCCGGCGGCTTGGCCAGCGGCTGCACCGGCGTGCCGGATTCGTGGCGCGCCAGCGCGGCGGCCGGATCCGGCGCGGCCAAGAGGGCGGCGGCCTTGGCCGGGCTGTCCGCCGCCAGCAGGCCCACCGGAATGTGGCGCAGCTGAACCTGGCCGGCATTGACCCAGGGCCGGGCGTCGCGCCAGAACTGGCGGCAGTACGGGCAGTTGGGATCGGTGAAGGTGTAAACCACCCTGGCGGCGTCGGCCTTGCCGTCGGCTATCCAGTGGCTGGCTTCCAGCTGCCGCCACAGCGCGGCGCCGAACTGCCGGTCCAGCAGCTCCGGCTGCCATTTTTCGCCGTGGGCGTCGGTGATGTTGCCGACGATGGCTTGCTGGCCGTCCGGCGTCAGGTAAAGGGTTTGCGGCCGGCCCAGATAGAGCGCGGCGTAGCCGGTCAGCCCGGCGGGGCCGGGAAAGCTGCTCAGGACTTCATAGCCCTGGGCCTCCAGCGCCTGGATGGGCGCCGGCCAGGCCTGGGGCGCAGCGGCGTGGGCGTTCAGGCTCAGCCATAGCGCCAGCGGCGCCAGGCCGCGGATCAGCGATGCGGTCATGGTCATTCCTTGGAGGCGCTGTCCAACTGTTGCAGTTTGCTGGCCAGGGTGGCCTCGGACAGTTCGCCCAGGTGTACGGTTTGCAAGCGGCCGCGGGCGTCGAAGAACAGCGTGGTGGGCAGCGCCACCGAGCCATATTCGCGGCCCAGCGCGCCGCCAGGGTCCAGCAACACGTGTTGCAGCCGCAGCGGTTGGCTACGGAAAAACTGGCGCACCAGCACTTCGTCCTCGCCCTGGTTGGCGAACAGGAAGCGCACGCCGGCGTATTGTTGCTGCGCTTGTTGCAGCAGCGGCATTTCCCGCAGGCAGGGCGGGCACCAGCTGGCCCACAGATTGAGCACCACGGGCTTGCCGGCGGCCAGCGCCGGCAAGGCGGCCGGTGCGCCGTCCAATTGCGGCAGCACGCGCGCGGACAAGGCGGCCTTGGTCTGCTCCTGTTGCAGCGCCTGGCCTGCGGCCCAGGCCAGCGCGCCGCTCAGGATAGCGATGGCCAGCGGTCGGCGCAAGGCGGCGCGGCGCCAACCGCGCCATAGCGCCAGGGCCAGCGCGGCGGCGATGCCGGCCCAGGGCAGGAAGCCGCCGTCGCGCAGGTCCAGCATCGCCAGCGGCCGGTGGGCGTACAGCGAGAACCAGTAGAGCACGAAGGCCGCCCGCGAGGCGACGAAGCCCCACAGCAGCATGTCGTTGAGGTCAGACGCCACGCTGACGCGCCAGCGGCGCGCGGCGAGAAAGCCGGCGGCGTGTGCGGCCAGCCAGGCGGCGGCCGTGATGGCGAAGCTGACGGGAATGGCCAGCGGGCCAAGGTTGAAAGCAAGCATGGTTTAGTCCTGTGCCGCGCGGACGGCGCGCGGCGGGGAGGCCGTCCGTGGCCCGGGCGCCCGGTGGGCGCTGGCAGGGGGCGGCTGTCTGGCGGTGCCCGCGGCATGGCCGCGGGGTTCTGCCGCGCAAGCGGCTGGAACTGGCGTTTTAAACGTCAGAATAGACTGGGCTTTCTCAAAAAGATTCACCGCTTGCGCTGGGAGGGGGGCGGCGACGGCAGGGGGGAGTATAGACGACAAACGGCCCGCCTCAGCGCGGGCGCCGGGCGGGCCGTGGTTCGGAGCGCGGTTCAGCTGGCCTGGTGCACGCGCATGAATGGCGGCGCGGCCACCACGTCCGGCGTGCTGGTGCCAACGGGGTGCTGCATCACTTTCTGCGCCACCAGCTTCAGCTCGTACATGATGCCGATGGCGGCGTCCAGCTGCTGTGGCTGGCCGTTGAAGGTGCGGTCCAGCGCGGCCAGCAGGTTTTGATAAGACTGGTAGAACTGGGCGCCGCTGACCGCCGCGCCGCTGCCGGCCGGATAATCGGAGAGCGCGGCATTGGGCAGCAGATTGAACACGCCGGTTTCGTCCAGCGGCACCGGCTCGCCGGTGTAGGACCAGCCGGAGGGGCTGCAGTCGTCACGCACCAGGCGCTTGCCGTAGTAGATTTCGCCAAACTTGAAATAGTGGGCGTAGCCGCCGCCGGCGTCTTCCTTGGGGTTGATCCAGTCGTCTTCCACCTGCACGCCTTCGCCCTGGCGCACGATGGTGTTTATCACCGCGCGGGCGCTGGCCATGTCGTGCACCTTGCCGTCCGGACAGCCTTCCACCTCGTGCGGAAACCACTGGCTGACATCCACCTGTTCGTCCAAGCGCGGCTGGGCGAAGCAGTCATGGCCGTGGTTTTCCAGGTGCTGCAGCCGCTCCAGTATTGCTTGGTAGAAGCGGCCGATGGAGTCGAAGCCGGGCTGGTTGTCGACATAGGCCTGGGTTTCGCCGGGCAGGATGGCCTGGGTGTCCGGGCGCTCTATCTCCATGAACACCTCCTGCGCCTGTTGCCGGCTCAGCGCCTTGAGCGTGACGGTGAGGCTGGTGTCCACGCACATCGGCAGCGGCCCGGGATAGTTGAGCGCTTGGCCATCCTCGATGATGCGCGGATTGCCGCCGATGGCGATCAGGGTGTTGGCGGCCAGCGTCATGTGCAGCATTTCCTCCACCACCACCGACTGCACCAGCGCGCGCGCCTCCTGGTTCTGGCCGGGCTTGATGGAGAACAGCGCGGTCAGATAAGTGGGGATGGTGGACAGCTCCAGCCGCACCGCGCCGGCCAGCATGGTTCGCACATGATGGATGTGCTCGGCCTGGCGCAGCTCGGTCATGAGTTCTTGACGTATCTTCAGCATGGCTTGGTTTCCTTGGAAGGTCGAATGACGGGGCCGGGGTCAGCCGCGGGGCTTGCGCAGCTTGCTGGCGGATGGGGAGGCGAGCGTGGCGGCGATGTCGGCTTCGCTGGGCGGCGCGCTTTGACGCAGCGGGCAGCGCTTGCCGTACATCAACTGGCGGTCGAAGGTCTTGCCGGTGCGGTCTATCACGTTTTGGAAGTAGTTGATCAGCATGCGCCGCTTGCTGGCGGACAGATCGCGCGTCACCGGCATCTGGTCCGGGTCTTCCATCGGTTTGTCGAAGACGAAGCGCATGATGAAGGCGCTGGCGTCGGCCACCGCCTGCTTGGAAAAGTCGAACAGGCCCTGGCTCATCACCGGGTAGAGGTTGGCGTATTGCTGCAGGATGGGTTGCACGTCTTCCCAGCTCGGATTGTCCAGATCGATGTTCTGGCCCGGCTGCGGGAAGCTGCTGAAAACCACCACCGCCAGGTTGTCGTAATGCTGCTGCAGCGCCGGGTCGGGGCCGGCCAGATTGTAGGAAATGGTGAATAGCTGGCCGTCCATGTATTCGCGCGGGGTGCCGAAGGTTTCCGGCCCGTGCAGGGTGATGGCGGCCCGGCCGGCCTGGTCGGTGACCGGTTCCGCCGGGCTGATGCGGATGGCGGCGTTGGGCACGTTGTTGACCGGCAGCAGCGCGCGCGGCGTGGTGCCCACGGTGGCGTCGGCGGGGGTATTGCCGTAGTCCAGCATCGGCGCGCCGGCCCAGAAGGCCAGCGCAGCGCCGGCCAGCGGCTGGCCATAGCGCGCGGCGTAGACATGGGTGTGCAGATGGTTCTTGTCCGGGTGGTTGGGGTCCAGGCGGATGGCGAAATCCTCGGCGCGCACCTCGTTGCCCAGCAGCACTTCGCGCACGCAGACGGTGGCGCGGCCTTGCGCGTCCACCGGCTGGACGATGGCCAGCGGCAGGGGCCGGGTGGCCAGCCGCAGCTGTTCCTCGGTCAGCGGCACCGACTGGATGCCGGCCTGCTGGTCTTGCAGCGTTTGCGAGGTGTCCACGCTAGCGATGACGGTGTAGTCGCCCGGGCCGATCTCCGTGTCCTGGGCGGTCAATTCCTGATGCAGGATCGCGTATTGCAGCGGCGGCAGCGCGACGACCTGGTTATTGCCATCCACGGGCAACGCATTGCTCAGGTCCACTTGCAGGCTGGCGGTTTCCTGGTCCAGCCAGGAAGAGAAACAGCCGATGCCATTGCCGGACACCGAGTCCTGCAGGCTGTTCTGAGTGGTGGGCATGAAGCGGCGGCCCAGGATGAAAGAGCGCGGCTGGTCGGCATAGGCCGGGCCGATGGCGCCGAGCACGGTGCCGTAGCCGAACAAGGGCGAGCCGGCGTTCATATCGTAGCCGTAGGTGGATAGCCGGATGGACAGCCGGTCCTGCTCGCTCAGCTCGATCAGGCGCGCCAGCAGCGGGCTGTCGAAGCCGTCCAGATGCCAATGGATATTGGTGAGCACGGATTGGAAGATCGCCGAGGCGCCCATATCGCTGCCATTGCCCTGACCGCGGCCAAACCACAGATCGCGGAAGGGGTTGCTCTGGTAATCCGCGGTCATCAGCGGCGTGCCGTCCGGCTTGAGCAGCGACACCGCCAGGCCGTAGACATTGGAGGCCAGCTGCCAGTCCGGGTCCAGGTCCACCATCTTGGCGGACGGCTTGCCAATGGCGTTGCCCACGCTACAGGACAGCAGCGGGTCCTGCGCCGGATTGGTGATCTGGATGCCGCTGGGCCCGCGCAAGCTGGTCACCTGGCAGTTGGCGAAGCGCATGATGGCGGTGCCGGTTGGGTGCCACCAGCCGTTGTAAGTCTTGGTGTTGCCGGCGGCGTCCGCTTGCTGGAACTCCTGGAAGTGGGCCTCGAAGGTGGCGTTGTCGAAGTGGCGCGGGTCGTTGTTGACGGTGGAGACGTCGGCCTGGAACTGGCCGGCAAAGGCCAGCCGGGGAAACTGCAAATAGCTCATATGGGCTCCTAGCGGTGAGGAAAATCCGCGGACGACTATGCTTGGCGTTTTAATTCCATACGCATAGCGCGGGTATAGGCAGCGCTGACCATTAGGGCAATGTTCTTTAGGTCAGGTGGATAGGCGGGGCAGGTGGAGAAAGGCCGGCGCCTTGCGCGCGCCGGCCAGGGGCGGGCGCTTACTCCGCGCCCAGCGACATCGCGTGCTTGAACACATTGCCCGGGTCGTACTTGCGCTTGATCGCCACCAGTTCCGGGTACAGCGCGCCGTAATACAGCTCGCCCCAGCTATAACCGGGCGTGCCCGGCCGCGCGCCATTCAGCATGTCCACGTCCGGGTAGTTGATGTAGCAGCCTTCGTAGGGCGAGTCCGGCAAGACCGCCGAGGCCGGGTAGGGCGTGCCGTTGAAGCCGTCGGCGGCGTAGACGGCGTCGAAGAACTCGCGCATCCAGTTCAAGTGCTTGGCGTCGTTGGCCGGGTCGGTCCAGTAGCTCTGGTATTGCAGCTTCATCACCGAGGCGCGCTGCGGCACCGCGGTCTGGTTGTCGGCGGGATCGAAACCGTTGTTGCCGGTGCCGCGGCGGTTGATCGCGCCGCCGTAGGAGTCCACTTGCAGCAGCGATTGGGCAAAGTCCTGGTCGTGGGGATGGGTGTTCAGATGCTGGTGGATCGCCTTGCACTCGGCTTGGCTGAAGTTCTGTTTCATATAGGCGGATTTGTACTTGCCGCGCTGATTGTTGCCGGAGCCGTTCAGCGTCTGGGTGGCGTACAGCCAGTCCATCGCCTGCGCGTGTTCCGGCAAGGGCGCGCTGTTCCTGGGCGGCGAGCGGTGCGGGATGTGGGGCAGATGGCCGCCGCCGGGCAGATAGGTGTTCAGCAATTGCGGCGAGGCCACTTGCGCGATGCGCCGATAGAAGTCGTTGAACGGCGTGGTATCGTTCAGCTTGCCGTCCCGGTCGGTGTACTGCACCACCAGCCCCAGTTTTTTGGCGCTGACATGGGTGAGCTTGAGCAGGCTGAACAGGCCGTAGCCATCGGGCTCGCTGTCCGCCTCCCGCCAGTATTGGCCGTAGGTTTGCAACAAGGCGGTGAAGCGGCCCAGATCCTTGAAATCGTTCCAGTCGAATTGCAGGAATTGCACGCCCACCTGCTGTGGCGCCAGCGGCAAATCGTCGAAGTAATAGCTGGTGATCAGGCCAACATTGCCGCCGCCGGCGCCCTTGCACAGCTTGAGCAGATCGGAGAATTCATTGTCGGCGCGAGCGTGGACCTTGCGCGCCTTGCCGCCGTCCGCCAGCAGAATATCCACCGCGCTCAGCCAATCCACGGTCAGGCCTTGTAGCCGCGACAGCAGGCCGTAGCCGCCGCCGCTGATATGGCCGCCGGCGCCCACCGAGTAGCAAGAGCCGCCCGGCACCGTCTTGCCGGTGAGCTTGTACAGGCCGACATAGCCGTCCCAGTTCTGATTGCCGGCCAGGAGTTGGAAGCCGTAGCTGTGGCCGTCCGCCACAACGTCGCGGTGCAAACCGGAAAGCTGGCCGATGTCTATGATCAGGCCGCCGGGATTGTTGCTGACGAAGCCCTCGTAGCAATGGCCGCCGCTGCGGATGGTGGGCTTGAGCTTATGATCCAGCGCGTATTGCAGCGCGGAGACGACTTCGGCCTCATCGCTGCAGATGACAATGCCGCTGGCGGCCTGGCCGGCTTCCGGCCAGCGCAGGTTGAAGCCTTTTTTCAGTGTCTCGTAACGATGATCGTCCGGGGTGATGGCATTCAAGCCCATGTGCTCTTCTCCTTGTGAGGCCGCGACGGCGGCTGTGCGTTTTGAATGACATTGTTTTATAGACGAGGGGTGAGAGGGCGAGGCTGGCAAATGCTGAGCTTGGTGGCATTGCTTGTTTTAACGTTTCATTTCTCGGGGACCAAGCTTGAATCCGCTGGATTTTGTTCTGGCATGAAATGACATTTGGATGTTGTTTTGCTACGCTCCCTGCCAAAATCAGGAGCGAGCGGACATGATCAAGCAATGGATGGGCCTGGCCCTGCTGCTGGGCGGCCTGGGCGGCGCGGCGCAGGCCGGCGAGGCGTTTGGCGCGCCGGGACTGACGGCGGTGCGCGGCCCGGCGGCCAAGTCTTTCGTCGGCGTGGCAACGGAGGGGTCGTCGCGGGTGTATTTCACCGGCTATCGCGGCGTGGTGTCCGAGGTGTTCTACCCGGCGGTGGACAGCCAGGCGGCGGTGGATCTGCAATTCCTGGTGGGCGACGCCGGCCGCGGTTTCGTCGACGAGGAAAAGCAGCAGGACTACCACGTGCAGCGGCTGCATCCGCGCAGCATGAGTTGGCAGGCGCAGACCGGCAACGCGGCCCATCACTGGCGCATCAGCAAGCGCATCTTCACCGATCCGGCGCGCGACGCGCTGATCCAGCGCGTCACCTTCAGCGCGCTGGACGGCCGCCGCGTCGGCGATTTCCGGCTTTATCTGCTGTTCAAGCCCTATCTGGACAATGCCGGCGCCGGCAATAGCGCCGCCACCCTGGCGCGCGCCGGCGGCGGCGCGGCCTTGGCCGCCAGCCGCAATCAGCGCGCCTCGGCGCTGCTGAGCAGCCTGCCGTGGAAGACGCAGAACGGCCGCCGCATGCTGTCCAACGGCTTTGTCGGCCTCAGCGACGGCTGGACCGATCTGCTGGGGGGCGGCGCCGACAAGCGCATGGATTGGACTTTCGATTCCGCCGGCAACGGCAATGTGGCGCAGATGGGCTGGCTGGAGCTGGGCGACCCGCGCGCCACCAGCGTGTCCTTCGACGTGGTGCTGGGCTTCGGCGCCAGCCAGGGGCAGGCGCTGGACGCGGCCGAGGCGGCGCTGGGCGGCGATCTGGACGCGGCGCAGCGGCGCTACGACGTCGGCTGGCAGGCTTACGCCGCCGGTCTGTCCGATCAGGGCGGCAGCGCCGACGACGGCTACTACCTGGCGGCGATGACGCTGAAAACCATGCAGGACAAGGCCAGCGGCGCGATGGTGGCCGGCCTGGGCACGCCGTGGGGCGCCAGCCAGGGCGACGCCAACGCCGGCGGCTATCACCTGGTGTGGCCGCGCGATCTGTTCAAGTTCGCCAACGCCCTGCTCACCGCCGGCGACCGCGCCACCGCCGCGCGGGTGACGGATTATCTGTTCAACACCCTGCAGCAGCGCCGCGACTGCGGCGTGGCGGAATACGACGCCGCCGGCTGCCCGGACGGCTTCAGCCGCAACGGCCGCTTTCCGCAAAACGCCTGGGTCAGCGGCGCGCAGTATTGGCAGGGCACCCAGATGGACGAGCAGGCCATGCCCATCCTGCTGGCCTGGCGCCAGGGGCCGGCGGTGTATTCGCCGCTGTGGCCGCGCATCAAGCTGGCCGCCGACTACATCCTGAGCGCCGGGCCGTGGACCTATCAGGAGCGCTGGGAGGAAAACAGCGGCTATTCGCCGTCCACGCTGGCGGCGCAGATCGCCGGCCTGGCCGCCGCCGCCGACATCGCCCGCGCCAACGGCGACGATGCCAGCGCCGCGCGCTATCTGTCCGCCGCCGATTACTGGCAGCAAAACGTGGACGCCTGGACCTTCACCCGCAGCGGCGGCTTTGGCGACGGCCGTTATTATCTGCGCCTCAATCCGTCCGCGCGCGCCGGCGGGGCCAGCCGCGCCGGCCAGGCGCCGGCGCTGGGCCCGGACACGCCGCAGACGCTGGAAGTGAAGAACGGCGGCGGCGGCCGCGATGCTCGCCGGGTGGTGGACGGCGGCTTCCTGGAATTGGTGCGCATGGGCGTGAAGCGCGCCGATGATCCGGCGGTGCGCGCCACCTTGGGCATTTACGACGCGGTGCTGGGCCAGCGGCTGGAGCTGCCCGGCGTGCCGGCGCTGCCGGTCAACGCCTGGTTCCGCTACAACTTCGACGGCTACGGCGAACGCAATGACGGCGGCGATTTCGCCGGCAGCGGCGTGGGCCGGTTGTGGCCCATCTTCACCGCCGAGCGCGGCATCTACGAGATTGCGCGCCAGGGCGGCGGCGCGGCCGGCCAGCCCTATCTGGCCGCCTTGAAGCAGCTGGCCACGCCGGAGGGCATGCTGCCGGAACAGGTGTGGCCGCACAGCGCGGTACTGCCGGACGGCTGGGCGGTGGAGACGCCGGCCGGCAACCGCGCCGGCACGCCCACCCGCTCGATCGCGCCGCTGAGCTGGGCGATGGGCGAGTACATCAGCCTGTTGGCCTCCATCCGCGCCGGCCGCGTCGTCGATCTGCCGGAAGCCGCCTGCGCGCGTTATTACGCCTGCCGGGTGGAACCCAAGGCCGGGGAGGCGACGGTGGAGATCCAGGCCGCCGCCACGACCAGCTGGGGGCAGCAGCTGTATGTGACCGGCGCGGCGCGTGCCTTGGGCAACTGGAACACCGATCTGGGCCTGCCGGCGGACGCGGCGGCCTACCCGCTGTGGAAGACTCGGGTCAATCTGCCGGCCGGCCAGCGCATCGAGTACAAGTACTACCGCAAGAACGCCGATGGCAGCGTGAGCTGGGAGCAGCGCGCCGGCAACCGGGTGCTGCAGGCGCCGGCCGGCGGGCTGACGTTGAATGATCAGGTGAACTGGTAAGAGCCTGTTCAAAGCCCGCTGCGCTTCGTGAAGCCTTGCACGGTGAGTACAAGCTCAAAATGCTCATGTACCACTTGTACATTCCGCTTTTTCGCTCGCTCTTGCTCGCGAGACTTTGGACAGGCTCCAATACGCTATTGATTTATTTGGAATATTGAAAGCAAATTTAATTACTTTTTGATATTAAACATGGCTTTTATAGTGTGCTGAGTCCCCCTTGTTCAGGAACTCGCCATGTCCATGTTCATCTCCCGCCGTTCCCTGCTGGCGCTCAGCCTCGCCAGCCTGTCCTTCTTCGCCTTGGCGGCACACGCCGCCGAGGCGCCCATCGTCATCGGCTACCAGACCGGGGTCGATCCCTCCAAAGTGGCCCAGGCCGACGGCTTGTATGAAAAAGCCATCGGCCGGCCGCTGCAATGGCGCAAGTTCGAGAGCGGCGCGGAAGTGCTGGCCGCGCTGGCTTCCGGCGACGTGCATATCGCCGATCTGGGCTCCAGCCCGCTCAGCGCCGCCGCCACCCGCCAACTGCCGATCCAGACCTTTCTGATCGTCGCCGAGATCGGCAACTCCGAGGCCTTGGTGGCGCGCAAGGGTAGCGGCATCAAGACCCCGCGGGACCTGATCGGCAAAAAGGTGGCGGTGCCCTATGTCTCCACCACCCATTACAGCCTGCTGGCCGCGCTCAAGCACTGGAAGCTGGACCCGGCCAAGCTGTCCATCGTCAATCTGCGCCCGTCCGAGATCAGCGCCGCCTGGCAGCGCGGCGACATCGACGCCGCCTATGTCTGGGA
Source organism: Chromobacterium sp. (assembly GCF_041912965.1). Classification (NCBI taxonomy): domain Bacteria; kingdom Pseudomonadati; phylum Pseudomonadota; class Betaproteobacteria; order Neisseriales; family Chromobacteriaceae; genus Chromobacterium; species Chromobacterium sp. The sequence goes on from NZ_JAYSGF010000030.1 coordinate 21,738, forward strand.
CCCGGCCTTGAGCCAGGCGCTGAAAACCGGTTCGGTGCTGGTCAATTCCGAACAAGTGGGGCAGTGGGGCGCGCCCACTTTCGAAGCCTGGGTGGCGCGCAAGGATTTCGCCGCGGCCCAGCCGCAGGCGTTGGCAGCCTTCGCCAAGGTGACCTTGCAGGCCTTCGCCGGTTACCGCGCCAAGCCGGCGGCCTGGAGCGCCGGCTCGCCGCAGGTGGCCAAGATCGCGCGGCTGACCGGGGCCGATCCGGCGCAGATTCCCGGCCTGCTGGCCGGCAGCCGCTTCCCGCTGGCGCAGGAGCAGCTGTCGCCGCGCTTGCTGGGCGGCGGCACCGCCAAGGCGCTGCGCGACACCGCCTTGTTCCTGAAGGAACAGAAGAAGGTGGAAGCGGTGCTGCCGGATTATCAAGCCTATGTCGAGCCGCGCTTCGTGCGGCTGGCGCAGCCGCGCTGAGCGCGAGGAGGCCGCGATGGCGAGCTTGATCGTGGAAAACGCCGGCGTCAGCTACGCCGGCCCGTCCGGCCCGGTGCAGGCGCTGGACCGGGTGTCGCTGGAGCTGCGTTCCGGCGAGATCGTGGTGGCCCTGGGGCCGTCCGGCTGCGGCAAGTCCACCTTGCTGGGGCTGATGGCCGGCTTCCAGACGCCCAGCCAGGGCCGGGTGCTGGCCAATGGCGGGCCGGTGCGCGGGCCGGGCGCGGATCGCGGCGTGGTGTTCCAGGACGACGCGCTGATGCCCTGGCTCAACGCCGAGGACAATGTCGCCTTCGGCCTGCGCCTGCGCGGGATGCCGCGCGAGCAGCGGCGAAGCGAGGCGCGCCGCATGCTGGGCTGGGTGGGGCTGGAAGCCTTCGCCGGCCACGCGCTCAGCCAGATGTCCGGCGGCATGCGCCAGCGCCTGGGCCTGGCGCGCGCGCTGGCGGCCGATCCCGACTTCCTGCTGCTGGACGAGCCCTTGGGCGCGCTGGACGCGCTGACCCGGGAAAAGATGCAGTCGCTGATCCTCAGCCTGTGGCAGCGCAGCGGCAAGGGCATCTTCCTGATCACCCACAGCATCGAGGAAGCGCTGTTCCTCGGCACCGAGCTCTTGGTGCTGACGCCGCGCCCCGGCCGCATCGCGCTGCGGCAGAAACTGGGCTTCGCCCACCGCTACGCCGCCGGCGAATCGGCGCGCTCGATCAAGGCCGATCCCGCCTTCATCGCCATGCGCGAGCATTTGCTGGACTGGATTTTCCGCGCCGAGGAGGCCGACCATGCCGCCGCTTGAACTGACTGAATTGGGCCCGGCCGCGCAGGCCGAGCTGAGCGCGCCGGCGCCGGTCCATCCTTCTAGCCCTAATCCTGGTCGCTTCGCCGCCTGGCGCCGGCGCTGGCCCAGCGCGCTGTCGGTGGGCGGCCTGCTGCTGCTGTGGTGGGCGGCCAGCGCCGGCGGGCTGGTGTCGCCGCTATTCCTGCCCGGCCCGGCCCAGGTGGCGGCGCGGCTGGCGGACCTGGCCGTCAACGGCTTCATGGACGCCAGCCTGTGGCGTCACGCCGCCGCCAGTCTGGGCCGGGTGGGCCTGGCGCTATTGCTGGCCGCGGCGACCGCGGTGCCGCTGGGCATGCTGATGGGCCTGAGCCGGCGCGCGCACGCGGCGCTGGACCCGCTGATCGAGTTCTACCGGCCGGTGCCGCCCTTGGCCTATCTGCCCTTGATCGTGATCTGGTTCGGCATTGGCGAGGCCAGCAAGGTGCTGCTGATCTATCTCGCCATCTTCGCGCCGCTGGCCATCGCCACCGCCGCCGGCGTGCGCCGCGCGGACCCGGCGCGGCTGCAGGCGGCGCGCTCGCTGGGCGCCAGCCGCGGCCAGCTGCTGCGGCTGGTGGTGCTGCCCAGCGCGCTGCCGGAGATCCTGACCGGGCTGCGCATCGGCCTGGGCGTGGGCTGGTCCACCCTGGTGGCGGCGGAGCTGGTGGCCGCCACCCGAGGCCTGGGTTTCATGGTGCAGTCCGCCGCCCAGTTCCTGGTCACCGACGCGGTGATCGCCGGCATCCTGATCATCGCCTGGATCGCGCTGGCGCTGGAATTGGGGCTGCGCTGGATGGAGCGGCGCTTCGCCGGCTGGGCCGCGCCGGAACGTTTTTGAGCGAGTTTTCGATTTCTTGGATTTGGTTTCCGCCGCGCGGATAAGGAGCACATTCATGAGCCTGCAACTGCAAGCCATCAGCCCGGCCCTGGGGGCCATTGTTTCCGGCGTCGATCTGAGCGCGCCGCTGTCCGGCGCCGAGCGCGACGCGATCGAGGCGGCGCTGCTGCGCCACCAGGTATTGTTCTTCGAGAACCAGCCGCTGACGCCGCGCCAGCAGCGCGATTTCGCCGCCCGCTTTGGCGATCTGCACCTGCATCCGGTCTACCCGACGGTGGCGGAGCAGCCGGAAATCATCGTGCTGGACACCCATGTCGACAATCTGCCGGACAACGACAACTGGCATACCGACGTCACCTTCATCGCCACCCCGCCGCTGGGCGCGGTGCTATCGGCGCGGCAGTTGCCGGAGGTGGGCGGCGACACGCTGTGGAGCAGCAACAGCGCCGCTTACGACGCCTTGTCGCCGGCCTTGCGCTCGCTGCTGGACGGACTCAGCGCCGAGCATAGCTTTGTCCACTCCTTCCCGGAAAGCCGCTTCAAGGACACGCCGCAATACGCGCGCTGGCAACAGGCCAGCCGCGACCATCCGCCGGTGGTGCACCCGGTGGTGCGCACTCACCCGGTCACCGGCCGCAAGGGCCTGTTCGTCAACGAGGGCTTCACCACCCGCATCCTGGAACTGGCGCCGCGCGAGAGCGATGCCCTGCTGGCGCTGCTGTTCGCCTATGCCGCGCGGCCGGAATTCACCGTGCGCTGGCGCTGGAAGGAACACGACCTGGCGTTCTGGGACAACCGCGTGACCCAGCATTACGCGGTGGCGGACTACCTGCCGCAGCGGCGGGTGATGCACCGCGCCACCATCCTGGGGGATCGGCCTTATTGAGCCGGTATCCGCCCTCCAGCTCCACCCGGCCATGGCCGGGTTTTTTCATGCCCTTGGTCTGGCGGTGTGCCGCAGCGGCGCTGGGGGCCGCTTACAAGCACTGGCTACACTTGGCTCAGCGCACATAAGCCATTGCTGTTTTGGCATAAATTGCGTCGACCCCGAGCGAGACGATAAGTATGATATTTGACTTTCTGTGTTGGATGTATTGAGAGAATAACAATGAAGATCGCAAAGAAATGCCTGGTACTCGCCATGGCGGCGGCCGCGGGGCTGAGCGGCTGCGCGACCGAAAGCTCGCGCGCGCTGACGGTGGCCCAAGTGGAAACCGCCGGCAAACCTTATGCCGGCCCGCGCTCCCCCATCGCGGTGGGCAAGTTCGACAACCGTTCCAGCTATATGCGCGGCATATTCTCCGACGGCGTGGATCGTCTGGGCGGCCAAGCCAAGACCATTCTGATCACCCATCTGCAGCAGACCAACCGCTTCAATGTGTTGGACCGCGACAATCTGGAAGAGATGAAGCAGGAAGCCGCGTTCAGCAAGCAGGCGCAGGCGCTCAAGGGCGCCACCTATGTGGTGACCGGCGACGTGACCGAATTCGGCCGCAAGGAAGTGGGTGACCACCAGTTGTTCGGCATCCTCGGCCGCGGCAAGCAGCAGATCGCTTACGCCAAGGTCAACCTCAACATCGTCAAGGTGGCCACCTCGGAAGTGGTGTACTCCACCCAGGGCGCCGGCGAATACAGCCTGTCCAACCGCGAGATCATCGGCTTCGGCGGCACCGCCAGCTATGACTCCACGCTGAACGGCAAGGTGCTGGACCTGGCGATGCGCGAGGCGGTGAACAAGCTGACCGCGGCGATAGATTCCGGCGCCTGGCAGCCGGGCAAATAAACCCCGCTAACAAAACCCCTGATCCCGCGTTGCGCCTCCGACGGCTACCGCCTGCGTTGGCGCGTGTTGGCTCAGCATCTCCGCGAGGTTTGGTTAGCGGCGCTAAGCGTTAAGCAAGCCTCGCATGATTGCAGGACGGGCCTTGCGGCCCGTCCGCGCTAGCTATTGCAAGATTGAACATCATGACACACAAGATGGCGAAAACGCCGCTATTGGCGCTGGCCCTGCTGGGCGGCGCATTGTTGACTGGCTGCGCCAGCCAAAGCTCGCTGTACCAGTGGGAAAGCTACCAGCCCCAGGTGTACCAGCACTTCAAGGGCGCGGCGGCGGAAGAGCAAGTGACCGCGCTGGAGCGCGACCTGCAGAAGATCCGCTCCAGCGGCAAGACCCCGCCGCCGGGCTACCATGCCCACCTGGGCATGTTGTACGCCAGCCTGGGCAAGGACGATCAGATGGTCCAGCAGTTCCAGACCGAGAAGCAGCTGTTTCCTGAATCCGCCGCCTATATGGACTTCCTGCTGAAGAAGGCCAAGAAGTGAAAGACCGCACCATGATCAAACGCATTGCCCAATGGCTGGCCTGCCTGGCCATCGCGGCGCTGGCCACCGGCTGCGCCACCTCCAAGCCTTACGACTACACCGCTTACAAGCAGAGCCGCCCGCGCTCCATCCTGGTATTGCCGCCGCTGAATGAATCGCCGGAAGTGGCGGCCAGCCACAGCATGCTGTCGCAAGTGACCATGCCGCTGGCCGAAGCCGGCTACTACGTGCTGCCGGTGGCGCTGGTGGACGAAACCTTCAAGCAGAACGGCATGAGCACGGCTTCGGACATCCACGGCGTGGCACCGGCCAAGCTGAAGGAAATCTTCGGCGCCGACGCCGCGCTGTACGTGACGGTGAGCAAGTACGGCACCAGCTACAGCGTGATCAGCAGCGACACCATCGTGTCCGCCAGCGCCAAGATGGTGGACCTGAAGACCGGCGCGGTGTTGTGGACCGGCTTCGCCTCCGCTTCCAACAACGAGGGCAACAACAATAACTCCGGCGGCCTGGTCGGCATCCTGGTGACCGCGGCCCTGAAGCAGATCATCAATACCGCCACCGACGCCAGCCACGATGTGGCCGGCATCACCAGTCAGCGCCTGCTCAGCACCGGCCACGACGGCGGCCTGTTGTACGGGCCCTATTCTCCGAAGTACGGCACCGACTGATAGTCGTTTCTCCGAGACAGCAGCAAGCCCGGCAGCGCCGGGCTTTTTTTATGGGCGCGAGTTTATCTTCAGTTGAAATGATAATGGCATCTTAATTTAATGGATTTCGGGTAATATGCGTTCGCCATATCAGCGGCTGCATTCCGCCGGCCGCGGCCCATCACAATCAGAAGAGAAACCGTCATGAAGAAACTCACGCTTGCCATGCTGCTGTCCGCCTGCGCGCTGCCCAGCACCCAGGCGCTGGCCTGGGGCCAGGAAGGCCACCGCGTCACCGGCTACATCGCCCAACAACTGCTCAGCCCGCAGGCCAAGGCCGTGGTCAATCAATTGATCCCCAATGCCGATTTCGCCCAGCTGTCCCTCTACATGGACCAGCACAAGCAGGAGCTGAAGCAGCAACTGCCGGGCTCGGATAAATGGCATTACAACGATGAGCCGGTGTGCAACGGCGTGGAGGAGGACGATTGCCCCAATGGCAATTGCGCGTCCAATCAGATCGAGCGTTACAGCAAGGTGCTGGCCGACAAGAGCGCCGGCAAGGCCGCTCGCGCCCAGGCGCTGACCTTCCTGATCCACATGATCGGCGACATCCACCAGCCGCTGCACGCGGCGGACAACCATGACCGCGGCGGCAACGATGTCCGCGTGCGCCTGGCCGGCAGCAGCAAGGTCAGCAATCTGCATTCGGTATGGGACACCGCGCTGGTGCAGCAGGCCTTGAACGGCGCCAATGAGCAGAGCTGGGCGGCGCAGGACCTCAAGTACTACGCGCGCAACATTCCGGGCTGGCAGAGCGGCAAGGCGATGGACTGGATCAATGAATCCAATCAGTACGCGCGCAGCGAGGTTTACGGCCCGCTGTCCAATTTCAGCTGCGGCCAAGCGCCCAGCGATGTGGCCTATCTGGACCGTACCTACCAGACCGCCGGCGCGCAGCTGATCAAGCAGCAGCTGGCCAAGGCCGGCGCGCGCATCGCCATGGTGATCAACCAGGCGCTGCAGTAAAACGGCGCGCCCGCGCTAGAATGGCGGCTCCGTCGTCACCGGAGCCGCCATGTCCATCCACGAGCTCAGCCTCAAGGGTTTCCGTTCCATCCGCCAACTGCGGCTGGCGCTGGAGCCGCTCAATGTCGTCGTCGGGCCCAATGGCTGCGGCAAATCCAATCTCTACAAAGCGGTGCGCCTGCTGCACGAGGCCGCCTGCGGCCGCCTGTCCGCGGCATTGGCGGAAGAGGGTGGCATCCAGAAGGCGATGTGGGCCGGCGGCTTGCGCCGCGGCGACCGCAAGGGCGAGCCCAAGCGCATGGTGCTGGCGGCGCGGCTGGCCGATTACGACTACGAATTGCAACTGGGCTACCCCGAGCCCAGCCGCAGCTTGTTCTCGCTGGACCCATTGGTGAAGGAGGAAACGCTGTGGCTGGCCGGCCAGGGCCGCCGCCCTTCGGCCCTGGTGTTGGAGCGGCGCAATCAGAGCGCCTTTCTCACCAGCGTGGACGGAGTCAGGACCACCTATCCGCTGGGCTTGCAAGCCGAGGAATCGGTGTTCGGCCAATTGGCCGAGCCGCATCTCTATCCCGAGGTGTCGCAAGTGCGCGAGACGCTGCGGCGCTGGCGCTTCTATCATGAATTCGCGGTCTGGCCGGGCTCGCCGCCGCGCGCGCCGCAAGTGGGCATCCGCTCGCCGGTGCTGGCGCACGACGGCGGCAACCTGGCGGCCGCCTTTCAGACCATTGTGGAGATCGGCGACGTCGAACTGCTGCGCAGCGTGCTGGCCGACGCGTTTCCGGACAGCGGCTTCCAGGTGGAGGCGCTGCATGGTCGTTTCCAGATATTGATGCAGCGCGACGGCATCCTGCGGCCGCTGGAGGCGGCCGAATTGTCCGACGGCACCTTGCGTTTCCTGTGCCTGGCGGTGGCCTTGCTCAGCCCGCGCCCGCCAGCCTTCATGGCCTTGAACGAGCCGGAAAACAGCCTGCATCCGGACCTGTTGCCGGCGCTGGCGCGGCTGATCGCCGAGGCCGGCCGCCACAGCCAGCTGTGGGTGACCAGCCATTCGCCGCGCTTGGCGGAACTGATCGCGCGCCACCGGCCGCTGCGCCGTTTCATGCTGACGCAGCGCGATGGCGAGACGGTGCTGGCGGATGAGGATTGAGCCGGGGCCGCGAGCTTTTCCGGCTGTGCGCGGCATGCAAAAAAAAGCCCAAGCGTTCAGCTTGGGCTTTTTCCATGGCGCAGACCGCTTGTTCAGACCGGCTGCAGAAACAGCGCCTGCTCCGCCGCGCGGCGGCGGGTGAGGCCGGGCAGGACTTTGCCGCCGGCCTTGTTCCAGCGCGGAAACTGGGCGGCGGCGCCGGCGTAGTCGCGCTGATTGAGCAGGCGCAGCAGGGTGGAGTTCTGCAGCGAACCCAGGCCCAGGTTGTAGCTGAAGCTGACCAGCGCATCGAACTGGTTCTGGTTCAGCGGCACCTGGGCCAGCCGGGTGACGCCGGTTTCGAAGCGGTTCAAATCGCGCGCCAGCAGCGCGTCGGCTTGGGCCTGGGTGATGACCAGGCCCGGCGTCACGTCCGGACCGGTGTGGCCGTAGCCTATGGTCCAGACGCCCACCGCGTCCTGGTAGGCCTTGAGGCGCAGGCCTTCGAATTGCTGGATCAGTTTGATGCCGTTGGCGCTGATATTCATGTCGGGCTCCTGTGGAAAGGGCCCCCGGCGGACGCGGAGAGACGCTCGAAAGAATCTGAGGCGGGAGGAGAAGCGGGCGGGGGCGGGACCGGCCGCGCGGGGCGGTCCGGGTGCGTCGTCCCCATTATGTTCAGGGCCCGGAAGCGGGCCGAGGCGACGGGTGTCAGTGGCGGTGTGGAGCGGCGCTCATTGTGTGATGTCCTACGATCTTTTCAGACTGAGGGTATCGCTCAAGGCAAGGTGTTGAATCCGCTGTGCGGATGATGATTTTGCTTGCCGGGGCTGCCCGGCGAGCAGGGAAAGGATATTTGCTTGGCCAAATATCCTCTCCACACCTAAAGGCCACCCTGCAAGCCAGGCCTGCGGCTTCCCGCCGGGTCCCGTCAGGCCCGAGGCGCGGCTGAACTCGCGATTTGCTAGCGTCAAATCGCTCGAACAGGCAGCCGCTTAAGACCTCGGGCCTGCCACCCGTCGGCAGGCTTGAAGGGACCCGGGGCGCGTCGAATACATGGTTTCCTACGTATCTAGCAACGGTTAACCACATCTACAAAAGATCGTAAACAGGTTCTTAGTAAACAAAGCGCTCGCGCAGGTCTTCCAGGTTCAGTTCTTTCAGAATCGCCTCCTGGCGTTCGCGCGCGCTGTTTTTGCGCTGGCCGGTGTACTTGGCGATGATCAGCTCGTTTTTCATCGAGTGTTCCCAGCCCACCAGCTCGGTGACGGTGAGCTGATAGCCGCGCGCTTCCAGTTGCAGGCAGCGCAGCACATTGGTCAGATGACTGCCGAACTCGCGGGTGTGGATGGGGTGGCGCCACATCTCGGACAGCGGGGTCAGGCCGAAGCTCTGGTTTTTCTTCTGGCGCAGCACGCCGGCCACTTCCGCCTGGCAGCAGGGCACCAGCACGATGTAGCGCGCGTTCTTGGCCAGCGCGAAGCGGATGGCGTCGTCGGTGGCGGTGTTGCAGGCGTGCAGCGCGGTGATGATGTCCACCTGCTCCGGCAATTGCTCCGAGGTGATCGACTGCTCCACGCTCAGGTTCAAGAAGCCCATGCGTTCGAAGCCGAGGCGGGCGGCCAGCTCTTGCGAGCGGCTGACCAGTTCCGGCCGGGTTTCGATGCCGTAGACGCTGCCGGCGGCCTTGTCCTTCAGGAACAGGTCGTAAAGGATGAAGCCCAGATAGGATTTGCCGGCGCCGTGGTCGGCCAGGCTCATCTCGCCTTTTTCCGCCAGCACGTCGGCCATCAGCGGCTCGATGAACTGGTACAGGTGGTAAACCTGTTTCAGCTTGCGGCGGGTGTCCTGGTTGATCTTGCCGTCGCGGGTCAGGATGTGCAGCTCTTTGAGCAGTTCCAGCGATTGCTGTGGTTTGATCTCGGGAATCAGGCTCATGGCGGCCTCCTGCGAAAAACGAATCGCCGGATTTTAGTCCAATTCGCGCCGGCGCGCTTGGGCGCTGGTTTCAATGCTCCTGTCTAACTGGCCGGCTGCGCGCTGATCCGCTCCAGCCAGCGCAGCATGTCCTGCTCCACTTCCACGCGGTTGGTTTCGTTCAGCATTTCGTGGCGGCCGCCGGGGTAGACCGTGGTCTGCACATCGAGCAGGCCGGCCTCGCGGTAGCGGATTTCCAGCTGGCCCAGACCCAGCTTGCCCAGGCTGACCGGGTCGCGGCTGCCGGCCAGCAGCCAGACCGGACAGCGGCGCGGCAGGCTGTCGCCGCTCGCCTCACCGCGTTCCATGGCGATGATGCCGCCGAACAAATCTATCCACAGGCCGGGGCAGGGGTCGAAGCCGCATAGCGGGTCCGCCAGGTATTTGTCCACTTCCGCCGGGTCGCGGCTCAGCCAGTCCATGCCGGTGCGGGCGGGTAGGAAGCCCAGGTTGAAGCTGCCGAAAATCAGCCGCGCCAGCAGCCGGCTGGGACGCTCCGGGCTGCCGAAGCGGGCCACCAGCCGCGCCAGGCCGCGCAGCAGCCAGGCCAGCGGCCGCTGGCGGTAGCCGGTGGCGGACAGGACCAGGCCGGACAGCGCCGCGCCGTGGCGCAGGAAATAGGCGCGGGCGATGAAGGAGCCCATGCTGTGGCCAAACAGCGTCACCGGCAGGCCGGGATGACATTCGGCGGCGTGGCGGCGCAGGGTCTCCACGTCGGCCACCACCTTGTCCCAGCCGCCGTCGGCGGCGAAATGGCCGCGCAAGCGCGGCGCGGCGCCGTGGCCGCGGTGGTCGTGGGCATAGACGGCGTAGCCGGCGCCGGTCAGCGTTTGGGCGAAGCGGTGGTAGCGCACCGCGTATTCGCTCATGCCGTGGGAGATCAGCACCACGGCGCGCGGCGCGCCGTCCGGCAACCAGCGGGCGGCGTGCAGGATTTCCCCGTCGTCGGCGTTCAGATGGAAGGTTTGCATGGTGTTGAGCCCTTTTATGGCCTGTTTTGACTGCGCCGCGGCATCAGGGTTGCGGCGAAGCGGCGGCTTCACAGCAGAACATGGCGCAAGGATGCTGGCAAGCGCTATCCAAATGTCCTGGCGCTGGTGCCGTCAGCGGGATGGGGAGCCGGTTTTCCGAAACGCGCCCGGACCCACCGCGCTTGACCAGACCCGGTGAGGTGGGCACCATGAGCCGCATGCCGTTTCATACAGCGCGGCATCAGGAATGGAAGCCTGAATAGAATCGGGGGATATCATCCCAATGCCACGCTATAGCTACGCCCATCCGGGCAGGTTATGGCAGGGAGGCCTTTGGCCTGCTGGCTCCGATTCGCCTGCCTTCCAACCCTGTCATATGCCTGCCCATCGTGATTGGAAGCGGGATGGCAGGCTCATTTTGGATCGGAGCCCGTCATGCCACTATTGTCAGTTCTGTCCCTGCTTTCCAAACCGCCTCCGTCCAAGGAGGCCGCTGAACCCTCAGCCGCCAGCCCGGCTGTCAGCCGTCTGATCAAGACCGTCAAACATCTGCAAGACCAACGTTCGGAAAATGCCGCGCTTGCCGCCATTGACCCGGCTTTGCTTCATTTAGCCCGCTGCTGCCAGCATTACGACGATATCGCCGAAGAACTGCGCCAATGCCATGAGGCCTTGGGCGCGCTGCTGTTGATGCTGCGTCACACCGAAAACGCGCAAGTGCGCGGCAAGGCGTTGTGGGCCTTGCAGGAGCCTTTGCAGCAGCGTTTGCAGGGGGCAACGGAACATCTGGAGACGGTGACGTCCTGAATCCGTGCGCCTGGCCAGCGGCCGGATAGCGCGCGCTCAGAACCTGTTCAAAGTCTGCTGCGCTTCGTGAAGCCTTGCACGGTGAGTACAAGCTCAAAATGCTCATGTACCACTTGTACATTCCGCTTTTTCGCTCGTTTTCGCCTTGTCTCGCCCTTGCTCGCGAGACTTTGAACAGGCTCTCAGGCCAGCATGTGTTCCGGGTCGAAGTCCGGATTCAGCCGCGCGCTCAGCACATGGTCGCGCCAGCCGCCGTTCAGGTAGAGGTAGTTCTTGGCGTGGCCTTCGATCTCGAAGCCCAGGCGCTTGAGCAGGCCGGCGCTGCGCAGATTGTGCGGTTGGTAGTTGGCCTGGACCCGGTGCAGCCTGAGGGTGTCGAAGGCGCAGCGTATCACCGCTTCCAGCGCTTCGCGCATCAGGCCCTGGCCCTGGCAGTGCTGGTCCAGCCCATAGCCCAGGTGGCAGGACTGGAAGGCGCCGCGGCTGATATTGCTGAGGCCGATGCTGCCTATCACCCGTTCCGGCTCGGCGTGCAGTGCCAGCAGGAAGCGGCCGCCGCGGCCTTCTTCCCAGTCGCGCGCGCGTTGGCGCAGCTGCATGGTCCAGTACAGCTCGGTGAAGAACATGTCGCCGGGCTTGGGGTCCCAGGGTTCGAAGTGCTGGCGGTTACGGACGTGGAAATCCAGCATCGCGCGCGCCTGCGCCGGCTGGGCCGGCAACAGCAGCAGGCGCGGCGTGCTGAGGGTGGGTTGGGCGATGGGCATGCGGATCAGGTGTTGGCGGGAAAGGCGATCTCGGCCGCCGCGCGCGTCAGGATGGGCACGCCGAAGCTGCCCAGTTTGGGCAGGGTGGCGTTTTCATGGGCGCGGATCTGGGCGGCGCTGGCGTGGTCCTTGTCGTGGGTGGTGTGCGCGTCGCTGGCCAGGATGATGGCGTAGCCGTGGGCGGCCGCGCTGCGGGTGGTGGTGTCGATGCAGAATTCGCTGGCGTAGCCGGCGATGACCAGTTGGCCGACGCCCCATTGTTGCAGTTGCTGATGCAGGCCGGTGCGCAGGAAGGAGTCCGGCGTGGTCTTGCGCAGGTAGTGGTCGTCCGGCTGGGCGTCCAGGCCGCGGGCCAGCTGCCATTCCGCCGAGCCGTGGGTCAGCGGCGCGCTGGCGCGTTCGTGTTGAACCCACACCACCGGCGTTCCGGCCGCGCGCGCGGCGGCGGCCAGTTGATTGAGGCGGGCGATGACGGCGTCGGCCTGGTCGGCGCGGGGTTCGTGGTCGAACATGCCGCTTTGCACGTCGATGATCAGCAGGGCGGTTTTCATCGGGGTTTCCTGTCGCGGGATTGAGTCGCCAATGTCATATGAAACGCAGCAAAAAGCAAGCCCCGCCGGGGAGCGGGCTATGGCGTTGATTCCGATCTTTCAGGGGTTGAATCCGCTGCGCGGATGATGATTTAGGGCCGGTTCCGCCCTGACCGAGCGAGGCAAGCGTAGCGTCGCGAGGGAATAAAACGGAAAGGGGAACAACGCGGCCAAACTCCCCTATCACTGAGCGAATCAAAGATTCGCTCAGTGATGGCGCGCTAACGTCGCGCTGCTCGAACAAGCAGCCGCTTAAACCTCGGGCCTGTCACCCGTCGGCAGGCTTGAAGGGAGCTGGGGCGCGTCGGAGCGTGGGCCGCTCCATGGCCAGCCCTTATTATTAGCAAGCTACAAACCTCGTCAGGGACGATAGCGGATCAGGCGGTCAGCCTGTCCAGCGCTTCCTTATATTTGGCCGCGGTCTTCTCGCGCACCTCCAGCGGCACCGTCGGTGCCGGCGCCTGCTTGTTCCAGCCGGAGGCTTCCAGCCAGTCGCGCACGAACTGCTTGTCGAAGGACGGCGGGTTGCCGCCCGGCGCGTAGCTGTCCGCCGGCCAGAAGCGGCTGGAGTCCGGGGTCAGCGCCTCGTCCATCAGCGTCAGCACGCCGTTTTCGTCCAGGCCGAACTCGAACTTGGTGTCGCAGATGATGATGCCGCGGCTGGCGGCGAATTCGGCGGCGGCGCGGTAGAGCTTGATCGCGGTGTCGCGCACCTGGGCGGCCAGTTCGGCGCCGACGATGTCCTCGCAGCGCTGGTAGCTGATGTTTTCGTCGTGGTCGCCCACCGCCGCCTTGGTGGACGGGGTGAAGATGGGCTCGGGCAGCTTGTCGGCCTCGCGCAGGCCGGCCGGCAGCGCCAGGCCGCAGACGGTGCCGCTCTGGCGGTATTCCTTCCAGCCGGAGCCGGCCAGGTAGCCGCGCACCACGGCTTCGATCGGCACCGGTTTCAGGCGCTTGGCCACCACGGCGCGGCCGGTCACTTGCGGCAGGTCGGCGGCGGAGACCACATCTTCCGGCGCGTCGCCGGTCAGGTGGCAGGGCACCAGCTCCTTGAGCTTGTCGAACCAGAAGTTGGAGATGGCGGTGAGAATCTGGCCCTTGCCGGGAATGGGGTCGTCCAGGATCACGTCGAAGGCGGACAGCCGGTCGGTGGCGATCATCAGCATGCGCTGGTCGTCGATCTCGTACAGGTCGCGGACCTTGCCGGAGTAGATTTTCTTCAAGCTGGTCAGTTGGGTGGTGTTGAGTCCGGTCATCGGAAATCCTCGGTGGAGCGGGCAATGTGTTTCAAGGCTTCGCGCCGGCTGAGCCCGGATAGCGGCGTGGCCGCGACAAAGGCGCGCACGGCGTCGGCGTCGGTGTAAGCGTATTCGCGCAAGGCCCAGCCTATGGCCTTGCGAATGAAGAATTCGGCGTCGCCGGCATTGGCGGCGCAGTAGCGGAACAGGCGTTCGGCGTCGGTATCGGTTTTCCAGTACAGCTGGTGCAGGATGGCGACGCGGCGCAGCCAGAAGTCGGCGTCGCCGCTGAGCGCGTCCATATCGTGTTGCAAGTCCCGGTGTCGGCGTACCAGTGTGCCGACCACCCAGGCGGCCAAGCCGTCCACGCAGTCCCACCAGGGCTTGGCGGCGGCCAGCGTCAGCAGCCGCGGCAGGCTGGCGGCGGGCAGTGTCTCGGCGCGCGCGCTCAGCAGGTCCACCGCCGCGTATTGGAATTCGCGTTCCGGTTGCCGCCACAGTTGTTCGGCCAGGTCCAGGCAGTATTCCGCGGTTTGGGTCTTCAGCGCGCGGATCCAGGGCGTGGACACCTTGCGGCGCGCCGGCGTGGGCACGCCGAGAAAGTCGAACTGCCCGCGCATATAGGCGCGCATCGGCGCGGCCTGTTCCGGGGTGGCGGCGGCGCTCAGTCCGGCGCACAGCGCGGCGATGTCGGCGTTCATACGGACGCCTCGTCGAAGAAGCGCATGCCGGCGTAAGGCCGGGCGCGGCAGGCGGCCAGCCGCGAGGCCAGGCTGCCGACGTGCAGCTCGAGCTGATGGCCGTCCGGGTCCAGGAAGTAGAGCGAGTCGCCCTCGCTGTGGTTGTCCCGCCATTGACGGACGCCGGCGGCGGCCAGGCGTTCGCGCCAGGCCGGGAAGTCGGCGGCGTCCACGCCGAAGGCGTAATGGGTGTAGCCGGGGGCTGGCGCGGCGGCCGGGTCCAAGGACAGGCACAGCCACAGGCCGTCCAGGCTCAGATAGCCGCCGCCGTCCCAGCGCGCATGGGGCTGGCAGCCCAGGGTAAGGGCGTAGAAGTCCCAGGCGCGCTCCAGATCGCGCACCGCCAGGGTCAGGTGATTCAGTCCGTTCAGCTTCATGGCGAAAAAATGGCGAAGCCGGAAAGCTTCGCCATGCGCTTACAAGGTGTCCTTCAAGGCCCGGGCCTGATCCAAGGCTTCGTCGGCCGTGGCCGCCATCACATTGAAGTGGCCCATCTTGCGGCCGGGGCGCGCGCTTTTCTTGCCGTACAGATGCAGTTGGGCGTTGGGCGCTTCCGCCAGCACGTCCCAATTGGGCTGGGCGCCGTTGTCCTTCCATACATCGCCCAGCAGATTGACCATCACCACCGGGCTGAGCAGGTCGGTGCGGCCCGGCAGCAGGCCGCACATCGCGCGCACCTGTTGCTGGAACTGGTCGGTCAGACAGGCGGTGAGCGTGTAATGGCCGGAGTTGTGCGGCCGTGGCGCGATTTCGTTGACCACCAGGCTGTCGTCGGCCAGCACGAAGAATTCCACCGCCAGCACGCCAACGTAGTCCAGCGCCTCGGCCAGCCGCAGCGCCATCGCTTGCGCTTCGGCCGCCAGCGCCGGCTTGATGCGCGCCGGCACGATGGATTCGTCCAGGATGCCGTCGGCGTGGAGGTTCTCGGCCACCGGGAACACCGCGCTCTGGGTGGCGCTGACCCGGGTGACGATGGCGGATACTTCCAGTTGCAGGTCCAGCATCTTTTCCAGCACGCAGGGCTGGCCGCCCAGGTTGGCGTAGGCGGCGCGCGCCTCGGCGGCGGTGCTCACCCGCGCCTGGCCTTTGCCGTCGTAGCCCAGGCGCGCAGTTTTCAGGATGCCGGGCAGATAGGGCGCGAGTTCGACCTGGATGTCTTCCACGCTCTGGATGGCCAGATAGGGCGCGGTGGGCAGGCCGGCCTTGGCGATCCAGGCTTTTTCCACGATGCGGTCCTGGGCGATGGCGACGCAGTCGCCGGACGGGGACACGCGGGTGGTCTTGGCCAGCAGGCGCATCGCGTCGGCGTTGACGTTCTCGAACTCGGTGGTGACGGCGGCGCAGCTCTTGGCCAGGTCTTCCAGCGCGGCCGGATCGTTGAAGGGCGCGCACAGGTGGCGGTCGGCGAACTCGGCCGCCGGCGCGGCTTCGTCCGGGTCCAGCACGGTGACGCGGTAGCCCATGGTCTTGGCGGCCACGGCGAACATGCGGCCCAGTTGGCCGCCGCCCAGGATGCCCAGCATTGCCGGGGGCAGGATGGCGGCCATTATTCGATCTCCGGCAGGGTCATCGCCAGCACGGTTTCTTCTTGCTTGCGGCGGAAGGCGACCAGTTGTTCCGCCAGTTCCGGGCGGGTGGTGGCCAGCATGGCCACGGCGAACAGGGCGGCGTTGGCGGCGCCGGCCTCGCCGATGGCGAAGGTGGCCACCGGGATGCCCTTGGGCATTTGCACGATGGAGAGCAGCGAATCCTCGCCGCGCAGGTATTTGGACGGCACCGGCACGCCCAGCACCGGCACATGGGTCTTGGCGGCCAGCATGCCCGGCAGGTGGGCGGCGCCGCCGGCGCCGGCGATGATGGCCTTCAGGCCGCGCTCGGCAGCGGTTTCTGCGTATTGGAACAGCAGGTCGGGAGTACGGTGGGCGGAGACGACGCGGGTTTCACAGACGATGCCGAAGTCCTTGAGCACGCGGGCGGCGTTCTGCATGACTTCCCAATCGCTGTTGCTACCCATCACGATGCCGACTTCAATCATGGCGGAGAAGCTCGCTGGTTGAGGCTAAAGCCGGGATTTTACCCGATTGGGGCCTGCTGCCGTTATGGTTTTTTATTTTGACATCAAGGTACTTAGGGCATATCACATCAGCCGCGGATAAGTGAACAGAATCAGGTGCACAGCGTTGAAGGCGACATGGGCCAGCGTCGCCCACAAGACCTGGCGGGTGGCGGCGTAGACCAGGCCGTAACCCAGGCCGGCCAGGGTGGCGAGACCCACCCAGACCCAGCCGCCGGCGACGTGGACCAGGCCGAAGGCTACCGCGGCCGCCATCAGGGCGGGAAAGGGTTCGGTGCGCAGTTCCAGCCAGCGTTGCAGGCCGGCGCGGAAGAAGGCTTCCTCGGCCAGCGAGACCAGGAAGAAGTTGGCGAACAGCCAGGGCAGCAGCCAATGCGGCCACTTTGGCGCCCAGGCGATGACGCCGGCCACGCTGGCCAGGCCCAGCACGACCAGCAACAGCAGCGCGCCGACGCCGGCGGCGGCCACGCCCCAGCGCCGCTGCGGCTGCGGGCTGGCGGCCAGCACCATCAGCAGCAGCCAGCCGGCGGCGCCCTTGTCATAGCTCCAGTACAGCCGGTAGGGCGCGCTGTCCGGCGTGCTCAGCCCTTGCCACAGCAGCGGGTTGTTGAAGCCGGGCAGCGCGTGCAGCGCCAGCGCCAGCAGCAGCGCGATCCAGACCAGCCACAGTTCCGGCCGCCGATAGTGGCGCGCGGCCAGGCTGACGCCGAGGGCGGCGGCGAGCGCGACCGCGCCCAAGGGCTGCACCAGGCCGCTGGCGACGGCGACGCCGACGCTGGACAGCGCGGCCAGCCGCGAAGGCCAGCTCAGGCGCAGGCTTTCCGCCAGCAGCGCCAGCGCCAGCAGGGCGAAGGCGGCCAGGGTGAGGGTGTCGGGCAGGGGCATGGCGGGCTCGCGGGGGATGGGGGAAAGGCAATGATACTGAAGCGGAGCGGCGACAAAAAGGCCGCCGGGTGTCCGGCCAGGGCCGGCCACGCGACGGCAGAGCGCGCCCCTGCGCAGAGTAAGAGTGTTTTAGGTAGCCTTGGCCCCGCGCCCCGCGGCGGCGGCGTCGGTGATGCCGGCGGAGCAACCTTCGCAATCCGCCGCCGGCTGGCGCGCGGTCTTGATCAGCAGATTGCGCACCGCTTTCCAGTTGAGGCCGGGGTTGGCGGACAGCATCAGCGCCACCAGGCCGGAGACATGAGGCGTGGCCATGGAGGTGCCCTGGAAGGCGGCGTAGCTATCCGCGCCCGGCACGGTGGCGCCGCTGTTCAGCGTGGAGTAGATGCCGGGATCGCCGCTGTTGAGGTCGCCGCCCGGCGCGGTGACGGTGGTCATCGCGCCGTAGTTGGAGTAGGAGGCGATGCCGCCGGATTTGCCGTTGGCGGCGACGGTGATCACGCCGGGGCAGCTGGCCGGGTTGGTGTTGCGCGCGTTCTTCATCGCGTTGCCGGCGGCCACCACCACCACGCCGTTGCGGGCGTTGACCTGCTGGATGGCGTCGCGGTAGGTGCGGCTGCACGGCTGGGCGCCGCCCAGCGACATGCTCAGCACCCGCGCCACATTGGCGTTGACCGGCGCGCCGGGCACGGTGGCGCCCACCGCCCACAACATGGCGTCGGCGATGTCCGAGCTGGCGCCGCCGCACTGGCCCAGCACCCGCAGCGGCAGCAGCTTGGACTTGGGCGCCACGCCGGTCAGGCCGTTGCCGTCGCCGGCGGCCGCGGCGATGGTGCCGGCCACGTGAGTGCCGTGCCAGCTGCTATTGCCGGCGCGGCACAGGCTGCCGTCGCTGTAATCGCCCTGGTCCAGGCCGTTGTTGGTGCGCGCGCTTTGCACCGGCTGGCCGTTGCTGTCCAGGAGAGGGCTGCCGTCGGCATTGGTCTGCGCCACCGCCGGCAGGCGCGCGCGCTTGGCGTCGGAGATGAAGTTGTAGCCCGGCTCCAGCAGATTGGGCTTGATGTCGGCGTGCGGGCGGTAGCCGGTATCCAGCACCGCCACGATGACGCCGGCGCCCTGCGACAGGTCCCAGGCCGCCGGCAGGTTCATCGCGCCCGGTTCGGCGGCGCTGGCCTGCATATCCCATTGCTTGGCCGCGTACAGCGGGCTGCTGGGCAGGTAGTTGGGGCTCATGATGAAGTCCGGCTCGGCGTATTCCACCGCCGGGTCCTGCTGGATCTTGCGCGCCAGCGTTTGCGCCTCGGCCACGCTCAGCGCCTTGCCGCTTTGATAGACGTAGGCGCCGGTGCCCATCTGGTGATGGAACTGCAGCGGGCTGCCGCTCAGTTGCTGCACGCGTTGGGTGCGGGCGGCGAAATCCGCCGGGCGGCTGGACGGGGCGCGGCCGCCGTTGGCGATGCGCGCCTGGGTCAGTTGCACCTGAGAGACGCTGTGGTATTTGACGATGATGCCGGTGATGCCGGCGGCGGAGGGCGCCGCGGCGGCGATGTCGGCGCCGGCGCCGGCCAGCAGCGCGGCGGTCAGCAGGGACAGCGAGGTTTTGCGGTTCATGTTCTGTTGCTCCAATGCGGCAATGTCTTAGTTCTTGACGTAGGGGATGGCGGCGAGACCCGCCGGGGCGTTGCCGCCGGCGGACGGGCTGCCCCAGGCGACGAACTTGCCGTCCTTGGCCACGGCGAGGAAGCCGCCGAGCGGGGTGCTGTAGATGGCGCGGATGTTCACCAGGCGCGAGCGGACGGCGGAGCTGTCGCCGCCGTGGGTGGGCGCGCCCCAGGTGACCACGCTGCCGTCGGCCTTCAGCGCGGCGAAGGCGTAGTCGTTGGCGAACACGGCCACCACATCGCGCAGGCGGTGGCGCACCGCGCTGCTGTCGCCGCCGCGCAGTTCGTCGCCCCAGGTCACCACGCTGCCATCTTGGCGCAGCGCGGCGAAGGCCAGTTCGGTGGCGGCGATGGAGCGCACGCGGTTGAGCTGGTGTTGCACGCCGCTGGCGTCGTTGCGGGCGCCGTCGCCCCAGGTGACCACGCTGCCGTCCTTGCGCAAGGCGGCGAAGGCGGTCTTGCTGGCGTAGAGCTTGCGGACGCCGGTCAGATTGGCGGCCACCGGGCCGGTGTCGGCGCCGCGGTCGAAGTAGGCGCTGCCTATGGTGGCGACGCTGCCGTCCTGCTTCAGCGCGGCGAAGACGTTGAGGTTGGTCTGCACCGTGCTGACGCCGGCCGGCATCGGCTCGCTGCCGTCGTAGTAGTCGCTGGTCTGGCCGTCCCAGTTCAGGCCCCACACCACCACGCTGCCGTCTTTCTTCAGCGCGGCGAAGTTGTAGTCGGTGGCGGCGATGCTGGCCACATTATTGAGCTTGGCCGCCAGCGGCGAGGCGTCGCCGCCGGAGTTGGGGTCGCCGAAGGCGAGCACGCTGCCGTCCTTCTTCAGCAGCGCCACCGCGCCCAGATTGTGGCTGACGCTGGCGACATCCTTAAACGCGGCCAGGCGCGCGGCGTCGAAGTAGGAGGAGATGGACTTGGAACCGCCGTTGCCGTCGAAGGTGGTTTCGATATTGCCCCAGCTGCTGGCGCTGCCGTCGCTGTTGAGCGCGACGAAGCCGCGCTTGGTGGGCCACAGCTTGGCGACCTTGCCCAGCGGCGCCACCGGCGAGGTGGCATCGGCGCTGCCTATGCCCACCGGGCCGGCGAAGCTGGCGCCGGAGCCGGCGCGGCCCCAGCCGATGACGGTGCCGTCGGCTTGCAGCGCGGCCATCGCGCGTTCATTGCCGGCCACCGCCACCACGTTTTGCGGTTGGGCGGGCAGGGCCGAGGTATCGCCGCCCAGGCGACGGCTGCCCCAGACCGCCAGCGTGCGGTCCGGCTTGAGCACGGCGAACACCGACGGCGCGCTGAACACGTTCTGCGGCACCAGGGTCTGGCTGGCGCTGACCCAGCCGCAGCTGACCGAGGCGGTCAGCGGCTGATCCGGCGCGCTGTCATCGGTGCTGAAACCGCGGACGCCATTGCTCCACAGCACTCGGGCTTCGCCCAGGCACAGGCCGCTGGGCACCGCGGTCAGCACGCCGCCGCGGTTGCCGAAGATATCCACCGCCAGGCGGCCGCTGCCGCCATGGTGGCTGGAACCGTCGCCGGGCTGGCTGCCGCTGCCGTCGTCTTCGCAGCCGGACAGGCCGCCAATCAGCCCGATACTGATTGCCATCACGCCTAGCCGGAACCAGCGGGTTCCGGCATGTTGTGTGTTTCTCATCACAGATAACTCCTTGATAGACATTATTTATTTATGTTTTTCGCCGAGCGGTATAACCCGGACGGAATATATTGTCATGCAATAAGCATGTTTTGAAGAAAAAACACATGTGGAAGGCGATGCGGCGCGCGATGGAAATCAGAAATGACGACGTAGTATTGCGCCGTTTTGGTGCATGAGAGCGCTAACTATATGGTTATAATTATTGGTGTTTAAATTTTATACTTGAAAATCAGCGGCTTGGGCAGGGCGGGAAATGGCGGGGACGATAAAGCCGGCCACACGGGCCGGCGTCAAAATGGGGCATGGCGGCCGGAGGGAGACCGGCCGGAGTGTTACATTTTTGCCAGTTGCTGGCGGGCTTTCTGCGCGGAGTCGCTCTTGGGATAGAGCTTGATCAGGCGTTTATAGGTGGTCTTGGCCTGATCCATTTGCCCCAGGTCGCGCTGGCAGTTGCCGATATTGCGCAGGGCTTCCGGCGCGAAGTGATGATCGGGGAATTGCTCGACAAAGCGGCGGTGGATGTCGATGGCGGCGTCGTACTGGCGCAGCGCGGTATGGGACACGCCCAGCCAGTAAGTGGCTTCCGCCACTTGCGGCGCTTGGGGATTCTGCTCGATGAAGCTGCGCAGCGCGTCGGCGGCCTTGGCGAAATCGCGGGCGCGCAGCAGGTTCAGCGCCTTGTCGTAATCCGGGCTGGTGGCCGCGCCGCCGTCCGCGGAAGCCGAGGCGTCGCCGTGCGGAGCCGCAGCCGGCTTGGCGCCGCTGTTCTCCAGATGGCCGAGCCGGCCATCCAGGTCGTTGTACAGATCGTTCTGGCGTTTCTGCGTGGTTTGCAGATTGTAGTTCAGCACTTCCACATCGCCGCGCAGCTTGGCCACTTCGGCCTTCATCGCTTCCAGCTGGCTGACCATTTCCAGCAGCTTTTCATTGGAAAGCTTGCTTTCCACTTCATTGAGCCGGGTGGACGCCTGGCGGTTGACTTGGTCCAGCTGGCGGCGGGTTTCTTCCAGATCGCCGGTGGTGGCGCAGCCGGTAAGAACCAGCAGCAGCGCGCTGCAAAGGGTGAGCCGTTTCATGGTTGTCCCGGGATGTCCCGCCGTCCGGCCCGGAGGCGACGACGCGATGATGGGTGGAAAAGCATTCAGCCGGATATCTTAACGGCAAGCGCGATAAAGCGCATCCGCCCGATGTCCGGCTGTAAAAGCCTGTTCAAAGTCTGCTGTGCGTCGGCGATACGGCGTTGAAAACCGCTTCGAATGCTCATGTACCAGGTGTACATTCCGCTTTCTCAGCCGTTTTCGCCTTGTCTCGCTCTAGCTCGCGAGATTTTGAACAGGCTCTAAAAGCCGGCCCAGAGGGCCGGCGTCGTAAAACAGACCCAGTGCTTTTAGTGGCCTTGGTACACGATGTCGGCGCGACGGTTCTCGGCGAAGTCGGCGTCGGTGTTGCCGGTGGCGCGCGGTTTTTCCTTGCCGAAGCTGACCGCTTCCAGCTGGCTTTCCTTGGCGCCCAGCACTTCCATCGCCTTCTTCACGCTCTCGGCGCGGCGCTGGCCCAGCGCCAGGTTGTATTCGCGGCTGCCGCGGGCGTCGGTGTTGCCCTGGATGATGACTTTCTTGTCCGCGTTCTGCTTCAGGTAGGCGGAGTGGGTTTCCACTACCGGCTTGCCGTTGGCGTCGACGGAGGAGGAGTCGAAGGCGAAGTAGACGCTGCGCTTGGCCAGCGGGCTGTTGGGATCGTTCAGCGGGTCCACCGCAACCTGGTTCTGGTTGCTGCTGCCGGTGTCCACCGGCGCGGTGGTCTGCGGCGTGGTCGGCTGCTGGGTGCCGGCGGTGGTGTCGGCCGGCTTGGTGCTGGCGCAGGCGGCCAGCAGGGTTACGGTGGCGGTGCCGAGGACGAGTTGTTTCCAGTTCATAGCAATAGCTCCAATTAAGGATGATTAAATGGGCCCCAAGCCGGGTCCTGTACATCGCCGTTGATCACGGCCAATTTCACTTTGCTGCCGCCATCGGTGGTGGCGGCGTACAACACGCTCTTGCCGCCGGCGTCGCTGGCGTATAGCACCATGCGGCCGTTGGGGGCGAAGCTCGGGCGTTCGTTATAGCCGCCGTCCGACAGCGCGCGGCTGTCGTTGGTGGCCAGGTCCTGCGCCATCACGCGGAAGTTGCCTCCCTCGCGACGGATGAAACTCAGCGTCTTGCCGTCCGGCGACACCTTGGGCGACACATTGTAGCGGCCTTCCCAGGTGACGCGCTGGGCGTTGCCGCCATCGGCGGACACGCGGTAGATCTGCGGGCCGCCGGCGCGGTCGGACACGAAATACAGGCTGCCGCCGTCCGGGCTCCAGGTGGGCTCGGTGTCGATGCCGCCGTTGTACATCAGCCGGCGCGCGCCGCCGCCGTTGGCGTTGATCACGTAGATCTGCGAGTTGCCGCTGGTGGTCAGCACCACCGCCAGCTTGCTGCCGTCCGGGCTCCAGGCCGGGGCGGAGTTGCTGCCCTTGAAGTTGGCCGCGGCGAAACGCTGGCCGGTGGCCAGGCTCTGCACCCAGACCACCGGTTTCTTGCTTTCAAACGACACATAGGCGATGCGTCCGCCATCCGGGCTCCAGCTTGGGGAGATGATGGGCTCCCTGGAGCGCAGAATGGTCTGGGCGCGGCCGCCGTCCACATCGGCCACTTGCAACAGATAGCTGCCGCCGGTTTTCAACACATAGACGATGCGGGTGTTGAAGAAGCCTTTCTGGCCGGTGATCGCCTCGTAAATCATGTCGGCGATCGCGTGCGCCACCTGGCGGGCACGGTCCGGGGTGACGGTGAATTCGCCGCCGGTCAGCTGTTTCTTCTGCGCGGCGTCCATCAGCCGGAAACTGATCTTCAGTTGGCCGCCGCCGGCCGCTTCCACCTTGCCGATGGCGACGGACTGCGCGCCGGCCGCCTGCCACAGCGGGTAGCGGATGTCGGCGGGCTCGAACGGCACATTGGCCACGCCGGCGGTGTCCACCATGCGGAAGGCGCCGGAAATCGTCAGGTCATTCTTGATTACCGGGCTCAGGCCGCCCTGGGCATTGGCTTCATCCTTGAACGGCACCACCGCGATGGCGTGGCGGTTGGCGCCGCCGCCGACGATCTCGATGGTCATTTCCGCCTGCGCGCCGCCGGCGGCCAACAGGCCCAGCGTGACGAGCAGCATATTCAACAGAGTTTTGAAGCTGGACATTAGTTCCCTCAAGTCAATCAAGTGGCATGCTAAGCCGCGGTGCGCGGCGGCAAGGCCCGTCCCGGCTCCGCCCGCGCTCCGCGCGCGCCCGATCATGCGTTTGTCTTATGATTTGGGACGGAATTCCATCTTGAATTGCCGATAGCCGTCGTTGAAGCTGGCGCCGGGCGGCAAGGCCGGGAAGGTCTTGGCCTCCCAGATCGCCCTTTGCACCGCGTCGTCATAAGCCTTGCTGCCGCTGCTTTGCAGCAACTGTACCCGGTTTACCTCCAGAGAGGGCAGCAGCGAGACCTGCAGCACCACTTTGGGATTGCCGGACAAGTCCGGCGGCACTTGCACCAGCGGGGTGATCTTGGCCTTGACCCGGCTGATCCAGCCGGCCTTGGCAACGGAGGAGCCGTTGGCGGCGCCGCCGGCCACGCCATTGGGCGAGCCGGCCTGGTCGCTGCGCGCATTGGCCTTGCCGCTGGTGCGCGGGCTGTCCAGGCTGGCCAGCAGATCGTCGGCTTCCGGGTTGTAGGTCTTGGACGGCTTGGGCTTGGCCTGTGGCTTGGCGGCCGGCGCGGGCGGCGTCTTGGCTTCCGGCTTTTTCTCGGCCGGCTTGTCCGCTTTTTTCGCTTCGGGCTTTTTCACCGGCTCCGGCTTGGGTTCCGGCTTAGGCTCGGGTTTTGGTTCAGGCTTGAGCTTGGGCGGCTCCGGCGGTTTCTTGTTGCGGCCCAGGTTGACGTCGGCCGGCGGCTCCGCCACGGCGGGGCGCGGCGGTTCCACCACTGGTGCGGGCTTGGGCTCGGCCACGACGCTGGGCGCGGGCGCGGGCGCGGGCGGCGGCGGCGGCGCGGTGGTCCACAGCTCCAGCGCCACCGGCGCCTGTTCCTGCAAGGTCTGGGAATGGAAACCGCCCCACAGCAGCAGGCCGACCACGGCGACGTGTAGCAGCACCGATACGATCAGCGACCAGGGGCGCGGCGAGGTGGACACTGCGGCCATCATCCCTGCTTCTGCTGCTTGACCGTCAGCGCCACGCGCTTGACGCCGGCCTGGTGGAGCTTGTCGGCGATTTGCACCACTTCGGCGTACTTGAGGTTGGCGTCGGCGGAGATCGCCACCGGGCGCTCGGCCGCGCCCAAGGCCTGGATTTGCACCGCAAGGTCGGCGACGGAGGCGACGTCGGTCTTGCGGTCGTTGTCTATTAGTTGAATCTTGCCCTGGGCGTCCACGGTCACTTCCAGCGGACGGGTGTCGATGCTGGTGGCCTGGGACACGCTGGGCACTTCGATCACGCCGGGCGTGAACATCGGCGCGGTCACCATGAAGATGACCAGCAGCACCAGCATCACGTCGATGTAAGGCACGACGTTCATCTGGTTCATCTGGCGGCGGGGACGGCGATTGAGCATGGAGCGTCTGTTAGCGTTGGCAAGCGGTCATGATACACCGGGCTCCGGCCGGGTGTCCGGGGTAAGCGGGTCAGACCGCGGCGGATCATGAAAAGTTCATGGCCGCGCCGGCCTGGGGGCGCTTAGAACGTGTTTACGATCTAGCGAGCTAAGGCGAGACAAGGCGAAAACAAGCGAAAAAGCGGAATGTACTCGTGGTACATGAGCACTGAGCTTGGTTTCAACGCCCATTTCTATCCAACCCGCCGACGCGCAGCAGATCGTGAACAGGTTCTTAGGCCAGCCGTGTGCACAGGGTCAGCCCATCCCCCACCGGCAGCACGCACATGCGGATGCGCGGGTCGTGCTTCAGGCTGGCGTTGAATTCGTGCATCAGGTGCACGCCGGGCGGGTCCTCCGGCTTGGGCTCCACCACTCGGCCGGACAGGAAGATATTGTCGATGGCGATCACGCCGCCGGGGCGCACCAGCTGCAGGCAGGCCTCGTAATAGTCGCGGTAGGCGGGTTTGTCCGCGTCGATGAAGGCCAGGTCGTACTGGCCGGCCTGGCCCGCGTCCAACTGCTGGCGCAGGGTGGCGAGCGCCGGCTGCAGCACCAGTTCGATGCGCTCGGCGACGCCGGCGCGCGCCCAGTAGTCGCGGGCGACGGCGGTGAAGGTCTCGCTGACGTCGCAGGCCAGCGTGCGGCCGTCTTCCGGCATCGCCAGCGTCACCGCTAGCGCGCTGTAGCCGGTGAACACGCCGATTTCCAGGTAGCGGCGCGCGCCTATCAGCTGCGCCAGCCAGGCCATGAACTGGCCCTGTTCCGGCGCGATCTGCATCTTGGCCATGCGATGGGTGGCGGTGAATTCGCGCAAGTCGCGCATCACTGGGTGTTCGCTGAGGCTGATGCTCAGCAGGTAGTCGTGCAAGGCGCCGTCAAGCGCCACGGTGCGGCTGGTCATGTGTGCTGCAATCCGATGCGGTGCAATCAGAAACGCCCGCGGCGCGGGCGTCGGGTCAGGCGGGAGCCGGGCTTATTCCGGCTGGTAAACGTAGGGCTTCTGCGGCACGCGGGATTCATCCCAGCGGCGGCGGTCATCCAGGTTTGGCTGGCGGTCCCACAGCGTCAGGCGCAGTTCGCGGCGCTCGCTGTCCACTTCCGGGTGCTGATCCAGGAAACCGTTGATGAACTTGGTGAAATCGGACTGATACATCACATCGTTCCCTCTATGGCTGATGCCGTGATTTTAAACGATAAATCGCGGCTTCGTCAGCCTGCCTCGCGTTTTTCGCAACACCTTGCCCGTTTCGGGGCGTCATCGATCAAGTCCTGTTTGCAAGCAGGGTCATTTTGACGCATATTGCACGTATTGTTTAAAGACATTAAACATAAATTATAAATTGATCTCAGTTAATTGTTTAATAAAATTAAACTAAACGGTTTTTAATCATGCTTATTCGCAATGTCGACAGCTTGGTGCAGGCGCGGGCCGAAACCTTGACCTATATGCGCTTGCTGGTGCGCTTGCTGCACCTGGCGCTGGTATTGGCGCCCGGCGGCGTCTGGCTGGCGCAGTCGGGCGCGCCGCTGCACGGCCTGCTGGCGGCAACACTGTCCTTCGCCGGCGTGCTGACCTTGCTGGCCTTCCAGGCGCTGGGCCTGTACGGCTCCGGCCTGTTCGGCCGGCAATTGCAACTGCGCAGGCAGGCGACGGCATGGTCGCTGGCCTTTATCGCGCTGATGCTGGTGGGCGGCCAACTGCCCCTGCTGGCGGCGGCTTCGATCGAGGCGCTGCTGGGCTGGTACGCGTCGACGCTGGCCTTGCTGCTGCTGGCGCGGCTGGCGCTGCATGGCTGGTGCCGGCGGCTGGCGCGTCGCGGCGTCGGCCTGCTGCCGACGGTGATCCTGGGCTGCACCGCCAGCGGCAACCGGCTGGCCGCTTATTTGACCGAGAACGCCGATATTCGCGCCAGGCTGGTCGGCTATGTCGACGACCGCACCGACAGGCAGGCATTTGGCATGGCCGGCTTGCCTTATCTGGGCGATATGCCGCAGCTGGAGCGCATGGTGCGCGCCGGCCAGGCGCAGCTGGTGCTGGTGGCGCTGCCGTGGTCGGCGGTGGAGCGGATGGGCGATCTGGTCAGCCTACTGCGGCGCTTGCCGGTGACGGTGCTGCTGGCGCCGGACATGGCCGGCCTGCAGCACGCGCATCACCGGGTGACCGCGGTGGCTGGGTTGCCGATGTTCAATATCTCGGAGCTGCCGCTCAAGGGCTGGTCGCCGCTGCTCAAGCGCTGCGAGGACGTGTTGCTCGCCGCCGTCGCGCTGGCGCTGGCCGCGCCGCTGATGCTGCTGCTGGCCTTGCTGATCAAGCTGGATTCACCGGGACCGGTGCTGTTCCGGCAAAAGCGCTACGGCTACAACAACCGCCTGATCGAGGTCTACAAATTCCGTTCCATGTACGTGGAGCAGGCCGATGCCGACGCCGAGGCGCAAACCACGCGCAGCGATCCGCGCGTCACCCGCGTCGGCCGCTTCATCCGCAAGACCAGCCTAGACGAATTGCCGCAGCTGCTGAATGTGCTGGGCGGCAGCATGTCCATGGTCGGCCCGCGGCCGCACGCCACCGCCACCAAGGCCGCCGGCGTGCTGTTCGAGGACGCGGTGAGCGAATACACCGCCCGCCACCGGGTCAAGCCGGGCATCACCGGCTGGGCCCAGGTCAACGGCTACCGCGGCGAAACCGACACCCTGGCCAAGATAGAACGACGGGTGGAATACGACCTGGAGTACATCGAGAACTGGTCGCTGTGGTTCGACTTTTACATCCTGATCCGCACCCTTCCGGCGGTGCTGTCGGCCGACGCGGCTTATTGAGGCAAACATGCAAAATCCCGTTCCCGAGCTCATTCCCTGCATCGTCTGCGGCGGCGCCGGCTCGCGGCTGTGGCCGGTGTCGCGCCAGGCCTTTCCCAAGCCCTTCATCCGCCTGGCCGACGACCAGAGCTTGTTGCAAAAGACCTTTCTGCGCGCGGCGAGCCTGCCCGGCGTCCGCCGGGTGCTGATCGTCGCCAATGAGGAAACCCGCTTCCGCACGCTGGACGAATGCCAGGCGGTCAACGCCGGCGGCCTGGCGCTGGAACTGCTGCTGGAGCCGGAAGGGCGCAATACCGCGCCGGCGTTGGCCGCCGCCGCCGCGGACCTGCTGGCGCGCGATCCGGCGGCCGATCCGCTGCTGCTGGCGCTGCCGGCGGATCACCTTATCCGCGACGAAGCCGCCTTCGCCGCCGCGGTTGAGCAGGCCGCGCGCCTGGCCGCCGCCGGCCGCGTCGTCGCCTTCGGTCTTAAACCCAGCCGGCCGGAAACCGGCTTCGGCTATATCGAAACCGGCGCCGCCATCGGCGCGGATGGTCTGGAAGTGGCGCGCTTCGTGGAAAAGCCGGACCTCGCCGCCGCCGAGCGCTATCTGGCCGATGGCCGCCATCTGTGGAACAGCGGCATGTTCTGCTTCGCCGCCGCCAGCCTGCGCGCGGCGCTGGCCGAGCATGCGCCGCAAGTGTTGGCCGGCGTGGAAGCCAGCCTGGCGGCAAGCCGGGCCGTGGAGGACGGCGGCGTTCGCCAGCGCGAGCTGGACCGCGCCGGCTTTGCCCGTTGTCCGGATATTTCCATCGATTACGCGGTGATGGAGCGCATCGCGACGGCGGCGGTGGTGCCGTGCGAGCTGGGCTGGAGCGATATCGGCGCCTGGGACAGCCTGGCCGCGCAGTTTCCCGCCGACGCCGACGGCAACCGCGTCAGCGGCGAAGCGCTGCTGCAAGGCAGCCGCGATTGCTTCATCCAGAGCCGCGGCCGGCTGATCGCCGCGCTGGGCGTGGACAATCTGGTGGTGGTCGACACCCCGGACGCGCTGCTGGTGGCGGACCGCTCGCGTTGTCAGGAGGTGCGCGAACTCAGCGGCCGGCTGCGGCGGCAAGGCCACCCCAGCTGGCGAGAGCATTTGAGTTCGCAGCGGCCCTGGGGCCATTACACCGTGCTGGCCGACAGCGAGCGCTACAAGATCAAGCGCATCGTGGTGAAGCCGGGCGCGTCCCTGTCCCTGCAGATGCATCACCACCGCAGCGAGCACTGGATCGTGGTCAGCGGCACCGCGCGGGTGACGCATGGCGACACGGAACGGCTGGTGTACACCAATGAATCCACCTTCATCCCGGCCGGGGAAAAACATAGGCTGAGCAATCCCGGCTTGATCGACCTGGTGTTGATCGAAGTGCAGAGCGGCGAATACCTGGGCGAGGACGACATCGTGCGCTTCGCCGACGACTACGGCCGCACGGAGACACGGCCGTGAGCCGCACCGCGCTGATCCTGCCGGTGCGCAACGCCGGCCGCCATCTGGACCGGCTGCTGCCGGCGCTGGCGGCGCAAAGCCTGCGCCCGGACGAATGGCTGGTGTTGGACAGCGAGTCCAGCGACGACAGCAAGGCGCGCCTGCTCGCCGCCGGCGCCAGCGTGGTGTCGGTGCGCGCGGCGGACTTCAACCACGGCGGCACCCGCCGGCTGGCCAGCGAGTTGTGCCGCGCCGAGGTGCTGATCTACCTGACCCAGGACGCGATACCGGCGGACCCGGACGCGCTGCGCCGGCTGCGCGACGCGGTGCTGGCGGAAGACGATATCGGCGTCGCCTACGGCCGCCAGCTGCCGCAGCCGGACGCCGGCCTGCTCGGCGCGCACGCGCGCCGCTTCAACTATCCGCCGCTCAGCCGCACCAAGCGGCTGGCCGATGCCGCCGAGCTGGGCATCAAGACCTGTTTCAGTTCCGATTCCTTCGCCGCTTACCGCCACGCGGCACTCAAGGCCGTCGGCGGTTTTCCCGCCGACGTGATCGGCACCGAGGACGCCCATGTCGCCGGCCGGCTGCTGCTGGCCGGCTGGGCGGTGCGCTACGAGGCAGACGCCCGCGTCCATCACTCCCACGACTACGGCCTGCTGGAAGAAATGCGCCGTTATTTCGACATCGGCGTGTTCTACAGCCGCGAGCGCTGGATCGCCGAACACTTCGGCCGCGCCGGCGGCGAAGGACGGCGCTTCCTGCGCTCGGAACTGGCCGCGGTGCGCGGCGCCGGCCAGCCGTGGCGGCAGCCGGAAGTGCTGCTGCGCAGCGCGCTCAAGCTGACCGGCTACCGGCTGGGCCACGCCGAACGCTGGCTGCCGCCCGCGCTCAAGCGCCGGCTCAGCCTGTTTCCCGGCTATTGGAAATGAATCTGGACCCGCGATGAAGACACACCGCCTCCCTCTATTCAGCTTGCTCGCCCTGTGCGGCGGGCTGGCCGCCTGTTCCACCCCCAGCACCATCGCCTTGCCGGACGGCAAGACCGTGGAGGCGCGGCAGTTGGCGCTGCGCGACATCAGCCAGCTGCCGCCGCCGGTGACGCGGGTGATGAACGGCGACACCCTGCGCATCGTCCGCGACGCGCAATCGCCGGCGGAAAAGGACGAAATGAGCTTGTTCTTCGTGCGTCCGGACGGCAGCTTCGCCTACCCGCACGCCGGCACCGTGCGCGGCGGCGGCCGCACGCCGGAGGAAATTGGCGCGGAGATCACCGAGCGGCTGTCCACGCTGTACCGCCAGCCGCAAGTCACCGTCAACATCGCCATCGCGCCGGGCAACCGCGTCTTCGTCGGCGGCGCGGTGCGCAATCCCTCGGCTTTCGAACTGAGCGCCGCCGCCAGCATCGAGCAGGCGGTGATAGGCGCCGGCGGCGTGCTGCCGTCGGCGGACAGCGAACACGTGGCGCTGCTGCGCATGGACGAGGCCGGCTTGTACCAGATCTATTTCAGCGATCTGGCGCGCATGCTGGACCCGGCCGCCGGACGGCGCGGCGTGATGCTGCAGCGCGGCGACATCGTGTTCGTGCCCAAGTCCACCATCGGCAAGGCGGTGGAGGGCGTGGACATGTACGTCAACCAGTTGCTGCCGTTCTCCAAGGCGATAGGCATAGGCCTCAACTACGACCTGGGCGGCAAGGGCAGCAACAACGTCAACATTCAGAACAACCCCACCATCAAGGCCGGCAATTAGCGGGCGACCCAGACATGATAGAAATCCGTTCCTTCCGCGACCTGGCCCGCCTGTTTTTCATCTACCGGCGCGAATTCAAATGGGCGTTCGCCGCCACCGTGCTGGTGGCGGTGCTGGGCGCCTTCCTG
This sequence comes from Chromobacterium sp., assembly GCF_041912965.1. Lineage (NCBI taxonomy): Bacteria > Pseudomonadati > Pseudomonadota > Betaproteobacteria > Neisseriales > Chromobacteriaceae > Chromobacterium > Chromobacterium sp. The sequence continues at coordinate 53,146 of NZ_JAYSGF010000030.1, forward strand.
CTGCCGGCGCGCTACGAATCCGAGGCGCGGCTGCTGGTCAAGCCGGGCCGCGATACCAGCACCCTGCCCATCGAATACGCCGACCGCCAGACGCTGGTGGCACCCAGCACCCAGCGCGACCCCATCGTCGACGAGGAAAAGCTGCTGACCGGCCGCCCCATCATCCATCAGGTGGCCGAATACTATTTGAGCGAGATGCGCGCGCCGCCGCCGCAGGGCGGCTGGCAAACCCTGAAATTCCATTTGAAGCAGGCGGCGTCCGCGGTGCTGGACTGGGCGCGCGACGCGCTGGCGCTGCTTGGGCTGGTGGAGGCGCAGACCCCGGCGGAACGGCTGGCGGCCAAGCTGGAGAAACAATTCAGCGTCAGCCACCAGAGCGGCTCGGCGGTGATGGAAATCGCCTTCAGCTGGGACGACCCGGAGGTGGCGCGGCAAGTGCTGGCCAAATGGCTGGCGCTGTACATCGATGAGCGCAGCCGCGCGCTGGGCCGCAAGAGCCTGTATCAGTTCTACGACGCGGAAAGCGGCAAGCTGGCCGCGCAGATCGCCGGCTACAAGGCGCAGATCGGCCAGCAACTGCGCCAGATCGACGGCATCAGCTCCAAGGAGCGGCTGGACAGCCTCACCGACCAGCTCAACAAGCTGGAAGCGGCGCGCAGCGCCGATCAGGCGGAATGGATGGCGGTGCAGGGCGGCATCGCCAATGCCCAGGCCAGCGGCGGCAAGCTGCCGCGTGAAATCACCAAGGAGCGCGAGCTGAGCCTGAATCCGGCACAGCAGGATCTCAAGCTCAAGCTCAACGGCCTGGAGCTGGAGCGGCTGGACAAGCTCAAGACCTATCTGCCGGACGCGCCGCCCATCCGCGAACTGGATGAGAGCATCGCCGCGATCAAGGCCTTGATCGCGCGGCAGAAGGACACCGTGCAGCGCTCGGAAAACCGCGCGCCCAATGACCTCGTCAACCTGCTGGAACGCGGCAAGCTGGAACGCGGCATGCGCGCCGGCGAGCTCAAGGCCAAGGTGGCGGCTTACGACAAGACCATCGCCGCGCTGAAGGACGAACGCGCGCGCATCCTCGGCGTGGAGCCGGAACTGTCGCGGCTGGAGCGCAATCTGGCGGTGGCGGAAAAGAACTACCTGCTCTACCGCGACAGCCTGGAAAAGGCGCGCATAGACCGCGAACTGGACAACAGCCGCATCAGCAATATCGCGGTGATAGAACAAGCCACCTTCAGCCCGGCGCGGGTGTTTCCCAAGAGCCTGGCCATCCTGCTGGCGGCGCTGCCGGCCGGCGCGGCGGTGGGCTTGTTCGCGCTCTATCTGTGCTACTTGCTGGACCAGCGCATCCACGACGGCGGCGGCGTCGAGCGCCGCTTCCAGGCGCCGTTGTGGAGCACCTTGCCGGAGCTGGAACCGGGGGTGGAGCCGCCGCCCGCCTTCGAGGCCGGCGTCTACCGCCTCTACGGCCAACTGCCGGCCGACAAGCTGGCGCGCGACGGCCTGGTCATCGGCCTGGTGTCGTCGCGGCGCGGCGAGGGCGTCAGCTTCGTCGCCCGCCACTTCCTGCGCGTGCTGGCCGAACGCGGCGTGCCGGCGCGGCTGGCGGCCGACGACGCAGGCGCCGCGCCAGGCAGCGTGACGCTGATCGAGGCGCCGGCGCTGCTCAGCAATCAGCGCGCCTTCGTGCAGCTGAAGCGGGCCGACCTGATTCTGCTGGTGATAGAGGCGCGCGCCACCACCGTGCCGATGGTGGACAACGCCCTGTCCATCCTGCGCACCGCCTTCCGCCAGGTGGACGGCATCATCGTCAACCGCCGCCGCTTTGAGATTCCGTCCGCCTGGCTGCGGCGGATGGCGCGGCTGAAGGGAGAGCGGACATGAGAATCGCATTATTGTCGCCGCTGCCGCCGGAACAGACCGGCATCGCCGATTACGCCGCCGTCTGGCGGCGGGCGCTGGAGGAGCAGGGCGTCAGCGTCGCCGCTCCGCTCAGCGGCCAGCCGCCGGCGGCGAGCGCGCTGGAACTGGGCTGGCAGCTGCAGCGCGTGGACTGGAGCCGTTTCGAACTGGCGCACGCCGAACTGGGCGGCGGCCGCGAGCGCGAATTCATGGCGCTGGAGTGGCTGGCGCGCCATCAGCCGTGGCTCAAGCTCACCGCCACCGTCCACGATCCGGAACGGCTGATCTGGCGGCCGCCCGGACTGCCGCGGCAATGGCCGCGCTGGCTGAGCCAGGGCGCGGCGTTGCTGATGGACCCGCTGACGCTGGCGCGCGAGCGCCGGCTGGCCGGGCGCCTGGCGCGGCTGGTGACGTTGACCGATACCGGCGCCGATTGCCTGGCCCGGCGCATGCGGCTGCCGGCCGAACGCGTCGCCCGCATTCCGCACGGCAACCAGGCGCTGCCGGCCGCGCCGCTGCCGCCCTTGCCGCCGGAGGGTCCGCTGCGGCTGCTCTACTTCGGCTTCATCTATCGCGGCAAGGGCATAGAAGACCTGCTCGACGCGCTGGCGCTATTGCAGGAAGAGCCGGATACCCGCGACCGGGTGCGGCTGACCCTGGCCGGCGGCGCGGCGCCCGACATCGCCTTCGGCCGCTCCGGTTCCTATCTGGACAGCCTGCGTCAGCACGCCATCCGCCTGGGCTTGCGCCGCAATATGCTGGACTGGCGGCTGAACCTGCCCCCGGAGCAGATTCCGGCGCTGATCCAGGCTCACCACACCATGGTGCTGCCCTACCGCGAATCGCGGAAGCTGGCCTGGCTGGGCCAGATGCGCGGCACCAGCGGCGCCTTGTCCTGGGCCGCCGCCTGCGGCCGCGGCGTGGTCTGTTCCAATGCGCGCGCCTTTGCCGAAGAAGCCGCCCACGGCAATGGCGAAGTCTATCCACAGGGCGACAGCGCCGCGCTGGCCTGGGCGCTGCGCGGCCTGCTGCTGGAACCGCAGCGGCTGGCGCGGCACAGCGCCAGCGCCGGCGAACTGGGCGCCGAGCGCGCCTGGCCCAGCGTGGCCGCGCAGTTCCGCCGCCTGTTCGAGGCGGTGCTGACGGAGCGCGGTCATGACTAAACTCGCTCGCTGCCTCGTTCTGTTGCTGAGCTGCGTGTTCAGCGCCGTTGCCCCGGCGGAACAAACCCGGCTGACCGCCGCGCGGCCGGTGGTGTGGCGCGACTTCCTCGGCGTCAACGCTCATTTCCTGTGGTTCACGCCGGCGCAATACCAAGGCCAGATCCAGCAGCTCAAGGCGCTGGGCCTGGAATGGGTGCGGGTGGACCTGCATTGGGACCGCCACGAACCCAAGGAAAACCAGTTCGTGTTCGCGCCGCTGGATCAACTGGTGGACACGCTGAAGGGGCAGCGGCTCAAATCGGTGTTCTACCTGGTGGGCTCCGCTCCCTTCGCCAGCAGCGCGCTGCCGCTGCTCGGCCCCAGCGACCAGTTCCCGCCCAAGGACAACAAGCTGTTCGCCAAGCGCATGGCCATGCTGGCCAAGCGCTATCCGGCGGTGGACGCCTGGCAGGTGTGGAACGAGCCCAATCTGCCCGGCTTCTGGCGGCCGCTGCCCAGCCCGGAAGGCTATGGCCGCCTGCTGCAGGCCAGCGCGGAAGCGCTGCGCCGCGCCGCGCCCGGCAAGCCGGTGGTGATGGCCGGCATGGCTTACTACAGCCAGATGCCGGTGCGCGGCGGCCTGATGCTGGAAGAACTGGGCAAGAAGGGCGGGCTGGACCTGGGCGCCATCGTCGCCTACCACCCCTATAGCCAGCAGCCGGAAGGCGACGATCCCAAGGCGCGCGACTTCGTGCTGCGCGCGCAGCAGATCAACGCCCGGCTGCGCCAGGTCAAGGCGCCGGCGATCTGGGCCACCGAATGGGGCTGGTCCAGCTACGCCGGCCCCAAGGAAGAGCAGGAGCTGATCGGCCGCGACGGCCAGGCGGATTATCTGTTGCGCCGGCTGGCGCTGATGAGCGCGCTGGATTACGACCGCATCTTCCTATTCGCGCTGTCGGACCTGGACCAGCGCGCCAGCGTGCGCGACCGCGGCTACGGCCTGCTGGACCTTGCCGGCAAGCCCAAGCCGGCCTACCAAGCGCTGGCGCGCTTTCTCGCCGCCACCGGTCCCAGGCTGAACCCGGCGCCGGCGCCGCAGCTGGACGCCGCGCCGGATGATCTCTACAGCATTGGCTGGCGCAAGCCGGACGGCACGCGGCTGTGGATGTTCTGGAGCGCGAGCGGCGGCGCGGCGCGGCTGCCGGGCATCCCCCGCGCCACGCTGCACCAGCCCTTGAGCGGCGGCCGGCAGGCGCTGCGCGCCGTCGGCGGCCTGCTGAAGGTGGCGGTGAAGCCGCAATTGCAAATCCTGGAGTGGCGAGAATGAATGTGCAGCCCGTTGCCAGCGTCGCCGGCGGTCCGCCGCTGCGCATTTTGTGGACCTTGCCCTATCTGCCCTGGCCCACCACCAGCGGCGGCAAGCTGCGCCAATTCCACTTGCTGCGCGCGCTGAGCGCGCGCGGCCACCGCATCACCGTGCTGGCGCAGAGCAAGGACGCGCTTGGCGCCGATAGCCGCCGCCAACTGGAAAGCGTGGCCGAGCGGCTGATCGTGCTGCCGCGCCGGCCGCTCAAACACCCGCTGACCCTGTTGGCCGCCGCCCTGGCGCCCTATCCGCTGCTGGCCAGCGTCAACGGTCTGGCGCCGGCGCTGCGCCGCACCTTCGGCGAACTGCTGGAACAGCCGTGGGACGTGGTGCAGATCGAGCACAGCTACGCCTTGCAGCCCTTTCTGCCGGAACTGCGCCGCCGCCGCCAGCCCTTTGTGCTGACCGAGCACAATGTCGAATCCACGCTGGGCGCGGCCACCTACCAGGGCCTGCCGCGCTGGCTGGCTCCCTTCGTGCTGTGGGACCGCTGGCGCTACCGGCGCTGGGAGGAAACCGCGCTGGGCGCGGCCGAGCGCGTTGCCGCCGTCACCTGGGAAGACGCCGCGGAGATGTCCCGGCGCAGCGGCCGGCTGGTGGACGTGGTGATCAATGGCGTGGACGCGGCCGCCTTCGCCACGGTGCGGCCGGCGCTGGACAGCCAGCGCTTGCTCTTCGTCGGCAATTTCGAATACCCGCCCAATCGCGACGCGGTGGAATGGCTGGCCGACGAGATCATGCCGCGGCTATGGCGGCTGCTGCCGCAGGCAAGGCTGGCGGTGTGCGGCCACGCGATGCCGGAGAGCTGGGCGCGGCGCTGGCCGGACGCGCGGCTGGAATGGCAGGGCTTCGTGCCGGCCTTGCCGCCGCAGCAAGGCCGCGCCGCGGCCTTCATCGCGCCGCTGCGCGAAGGCGGCGGCTCCAAGCTCAAGGTGTTGGAGGCGCTGGCGGCCGGCTTGCCGTTGCTGAGCACGCCGCAGGGCGTCAGCGGCCTGGCCTTGCAGCATGGCCGCGACTGCCTGCTGGGCGAGGACGCCGCGCAACTGGCGGCGGCGGCGGCGGAATTGCTGAGCCGGCCGGACCGCGCCGCCGGCCTGGGCGCCGCCGGCCGCGCCTATGCCGCGCGCCGCCACGACTGGAGCGTGGCCGCCGATCAACTGGAAACCATTTACCGGGAGCTGCGTCATGCGCGTCGGCCTTGATTACCGTCCAGTCACCGCCGCGCCCTGGTCCGGCATCGCCCGCCAGGTGCTGGCGCTGGAAGCGGCGCTGCTGCAACGGCCGGGCGTGGAAGTGCTGCGCTTCACCGCCTGCCCGGCCGACCATCCGCATCGGCGGCTGGCCGAGTGCCCGGCGCGGCCCAGCCCGGCGGACGGCCTGCACCGTCCGCGCGAGCGTTTTCATTTCGAGGTGCGCTTCCTGCCGCGCGCCATCCGCGCCCAGCGGCTGGACCTTTACATCGCCACCGCCAATACCGGCCTGCCGCCCTGCGGCGCGCCGGCCGGCACCCGCTATGCGCTGCTGCTGCACGATGTGTTCCAGCTGACGCTGGACAACTACCATGCCAGCCTAGCGCGCGCGCTGGCTTACCGGCTGATCGACTGGGCCGGCACCGCGCGCTCGCTGCGGCTGGCGGACGCGGTGTGGACACCGTCGCGCTACACCGCGCAGGCCGCCGCCAAACTGTTTCCGCGCCAGCGCGCCAAGCTGGCGGTGCTGCCCAACGCCGTGCCCTGGCGGCCGGCGGACCCGGCCACGCCGCTGCCGGCCGGCTTGCCGGCGCGCTATTGGCTGGCGGTGGGCGCGCGCGAGCCACGCAAGAACATGCCCTGGTTCGTCGAGCAATGGCGGCAGGCGCGCGAGCGCCAGCCGGACCTGCCGGCGCTGGCGCTGGTGGCGCGGCCGCAAGAGCTGCCGGCCGAACTGCGGCGGCTGGATGGCCTGATCTGGCTCAAGGAGCTGGACGACGCCACCCTGCGCGCGGTGTACGCGGCGGCGGAGCGGCTGTGGCAGCCGTCCTACGCCGAGGGCTTCGGCCTGCCGGTGATAGAAGCGCTGGCGCAAGGCACCCCGGTGGCGGTGGCCACCGGCTCGGCGCTGGATGAAATCGCCCCGCCGCAGGCGGCGCGCTTCGCCCCCGACGACGCCGGCGCGCTGCAAGCGCTGATGAGCAAGCTGGCCGAGGCCGGGCCGGACGGCAGCGCCACGGCCAACCGCGCCTGGGCGCGGGAATACGATATGCAGGCCTACGCCGCCCGGCTGGGTCCGCTGCTGGACGGCGTGCTGGCATGACGCCGCTGACGCGCGCGCTCGCCGCCGGCTGCGGCCTGTTGTTCGGCGGCCTGCTGATCCTGCTCGGCCCGGCCGTGGCCACGCTGGCGCTGGCCGCCGGCTGCGCGCTGTGCGCGGTGCTGCGCCAGCCGCTGCTGGGCCTGGCCGGCTTCGGCCTGGCGGCCTGCCTGATGCCCTATACCACGGTGCAGCTGGGCGTGCGCATCACCGTGTCCGAGGCGCTGCTGGGCCTGGCCTGGCTGGGCGCGCTGCCGCGGCTGGCGGTCGGCGTTCTGCAATGGCCGCAGGGCCGCGCCGAACAGCGGCTGCTGTGGCTGATGGCCTTCAGCCTGCTGCCCTTCCTGGCGGGCCAGCTGATGGTGCAGGCCGACGGCAACGGGCCGGTCAACTGGGCGCGCTGGCTGCTGAGTCTGTCCGCGCTGTTCCTGGCGCCGCTGCTGCTGCCGGACGCGCGCAGCCGCGACCGACTGATCGTGATGCTGCTGCTGGGCACGCTGGCCATGCTGCTGCTGTCCATCGGTTATTTCCTCAAGGACCGCGACGCCAACAGCTTTATTCCGGTGCTGGAAAAACTGCGTTACGCCCACCCGGAAGCGGTGCGCGACATTTTCTCCGCCAACTACACCCGCATGGCCTCGCCCTGGGTGCATCCCAATCTCACCGGCGGCGCGCTGGCGCTAATGCTGCCGCTGGCCTTCTTCTACAGCTTGGCGCAACAGGGCTGGCGCCGCGTGCTGGGCATGGCGGTGGCGCTGCTGGGCGCCGCTGGCCTGCTGTTCAGCATCTCGCGCGGAGCCATCGTCAGCCTGGCGCTGGTGTTGTTGTGGCTGAGCTGGCGGCGCGGGCCGCCCCCCCGCCCCCTCATCGGCCTGGCCGCGGCGCTGGGCCTGGCCCTGGTCTTGTTTTATCCGCCCTTGCAGGAACGCCTGGCCACCACCTTCTCCGCCAGCAACGCCAGCACTGAAGTGCGCATGGACGAATACCGCCGCTTCCCCGACGCGGTGCGCGCCTATCCGCTGGGCCTGGGCTTCAAGGTGGACCCGCCGCCGCCGGACAGCGGCCTGCTCGGCATCTCCAATCTGTGGCTCAACTTCGTCTACAAGCTGGGCGCGCCCGGCATGCTGCTATTCGTCGCCGTCACCATCGCCTGGTGGCGCGAAGCGCGGCCGCGCGGCCCGTTGTCGGTGCTGGACCCGGAGCGCGCGGTCTGGCTCGGCACCTTGTCCGGTTTGCTGGCGGCGCTGCTGACTGGTTTTTTCGACCACTACTACAGCTTCACCATGGTGCTGATCGGCCTGTTCTGGCTGCTGATGGGCATCAATCTGCAAGCTGCGCGCCGGCTGGCCGGCCGCGGCGATCCCCTGTTGCTGGACGGCGCCGCGCCGTCCGGCCCGATAACCGTTGATCCGAAAGCGACACCGCGATGAAAGCGACCGATCTTCCCGCCGTGCAGGCCCTGACGCTGCGCCACCGCATCTACCACAGCAGCGCGCTGCGCGCGCGGCTGGACGGCTACGCCGCGCGCCTGAACACGCCGGCGGCGGAACTGGCCGCCGCCTACGACTGGATGCTGGCCAACAACGTGGCCTTCGAGGAGGGCGACGCCGCCGAACCGCGCGTGTCCATCGTCTCCGTCAATATGGAAAGCCGCATCCCGCATCCCTTGGCGCGCCGTTTCTACGCCATGCTGCGCGACGAAGTGCCCACCCAACTGGTGCCGCGCTACGGCCTCAACTGGGCCACTTTCAAGGACCGCTGGCTGCGTGCCTGGGAGCAGGGCTACAACATCCTGATCAACAAGCTGCCGTCCCACCATCTGCGGTTGGCCTGGCTGCGCCTGGGCGGCGCGCGCATCGGCAAGGGCTCCAGCGTGTGGCGCAACACCGAGGTGCTGGGCGTCAACAATCTGGTCATCGGCGCGGACAGCTGCGTGGCCTGGCACTGCTTGCTGGACGCGCGCGCCGGCTTGATCATCGGCGATCACGTCGCCATCGCCTCCTACGCCAAGATCATCGCCGGCAGCCACGACCTGAACGCGCCGGAATTCTGGTCGGTGTCGGCGCCGGTCTATATCGACGATTACGCCTGGATCGCCACCGGCGCGCTGATCGGCCACGGCGCGCGCATCGGCCGCGGCGCGGTGGTCACCGCCAACACCGTGGTGGGCAAGGAAGTGGCGCCGTACAAGATCGTCGGCGGCAGCGGCGCCAAGCCCATGGGCGAACGGCCGCGCGATCTCAATTACAAGGTGGGCGGCAAAGGCCTGTTCACCCTGTTCCACTGATGGCATTGAGCCCATGTTCGGTCCCGCCGCGCTCTTGACCCTGGCCACGCTGAGCGGCCTGCTGGCCGGCTTCGCCCGCGAGTGGCTGCTGGTGGCCGCCTGGGGCGCTGGCGGCCGCAGCGACGCCTTCCTGGTGGCGATGTTCCTGCCGGAAGCGCTGCGCACCCTGCTGGCCGGCGGCCTGCTGTCCGCCGCGCTGCTGCCCTTGTGGCAGGCGCAGGCGCCGCAACGGCGCGGCGGCTGGCTGGCCGGCCAGCTGCGCCACTGGCTGGGCGCCGGCCTGGGCCTGGCGGCATTGCTGAGCCTGGCCGCGCCGTGGCTGACGCGGGCGCTGGCGCCCGGCATCGGCGCCGCTCACGCCGAGCTGGCCGCCGCCGCGCTGCGCTGGCTGGCCTGGCTGGCGCCCGGCCTGCTGGCCCAGGCGGTGCTGGCGGTGCCGCTGCAAGCGCAGGGCCGCTTCCTGCTGGCCGGGCTGGGTTCGCTGCTGTTCAATCTGCCGGCGGCGTTCTACCTGTATTGGGCCGGGCCGGCCGCGACGGCGACGGCGCTGGCGCAATGTTTTCTGGCCGGCAGCCTGCTGATGGCGGCGGCGCTGCTGCCCGGCAACTGGCGGCTGGGCTGGCGGCCCTGGCTGCGCGCCGGCCGTGGCGAAGTCATTCAGGCCTGGCGGCAGCTATGGCCGCTGCTGGCCAGCGGCGCCGCCAGCCAAGGCCTGGGCCTGCTGGAACGTTTGGCCGCTTCGCTGCTGGGCGAGGGGACGATTACCCTGCTCAACCTGGCGCGCAAGCTGATCAATCTGCCGCTGATCGCGCTGATGAGTTTGAACCAGGTGTTGTTGGGCAAGATGAGCGGCGCGCTGGGCGCGGACCGGCTGCGGCTGCTGGAGCGCGGCCTGGCCGCCTGCACCCTGTTGACCCTGCCGGCGGCGGCCGGACTGATCGGCGCCGCGCCGGCGCTGGTGGCGCTGCTGCTGCCCGGTGGCTTGGCGGCGAGCGGCCTGCCGCTGCTGCTGGCGCTGTACGCGCCGGGCATCGTGTTTGGCGCCTGGAACGCGCTGCTGGCGCGCTACTGCTACGCCGGCGGCGACACCCGCGGCCCGCTGGCGCTGGAACTGGCCGGCAGCGCGCTGAGCGCCGCCTTGCTGCTGACGCTGCCGCGCTGGCTGGGCTTGCCCGGCCTGGCGCTGGCCACCTTGGCCGGGGTGTGGCTGACCGGCGCGCTGCTCGCCGCCCGGCTGGGCCAGCGCTTGCTGCCAAGGCTGGCGCGTCAGGGCCTGGCGGCATCCGTACCGCTGGCCGCCGCCGGCCTGCTGTTGTTTCCGCTGCGCGGCTTTGGCCCGTGGCCGCAACTGGCGCTGGCCGCCTTGGCCGGGGCCGTGCTGCTGTTGGGGCTGGGCTGGCGTTTTAGATCGGAGAGCACAACTCCAACAGCAAGCCATCCGGACAACGCAAATGGGATACCGTCTGACCCCAGGGCTTGAGCGAGGGCGCTTGCAGCTCAACGCCGCCGTGGCGCAAGGCCTGGGCGTGGGCGGCTGCTACGTCGTCGGTCGTCAGCGCGATCTCCATGCCCAGCGGCAGCGGCGAGGCGTCCGCCGCCACATAGCCTTCCGGCAGATTCATCCGGCCCAGCGGGTGGGCGGCGAAGGCCAGCGTGGTGGCGCCGGTGTCCAGCTCGCCGTAATCGCCGGATTCGTGCAGGAAGCGGCGCTTCATGCCAAAGGCGTTTTCAAAGAAGGCCAGCGAGGCGGCGACGTCGGAGACGTAGAGAATGGTGTAGGCGAATTGCATGGTTGGGCTCCTGATCAGGGTTTATTGCAGCTGCCGCAGAATGTCGGCGCACAGCACGACGCGAGCGTACTCGCCGTCCAGATTGGCCAGCGCCATCGCGTGCACCTCGTCGGCGCTGCGCGGGGTGCCGGCGTAGTCCACCTTGGCGAAGGTGAAGCAGGCGTCGGCGGCGACCAGGGTGTGGAAGCCGAGGTTGCCGGCGCTGCGGGCGGTGGCTTCCACCGAGTTATTGGTGCTGACGCCGACGATGAGCAGCTGTTCGATGCCGCGCACGCGCAGCCAGCGTTCCAGGCCGCTGTGGGCGAAGGCGTCCGGCACGTTCTTTTCCATCACCTGTTCGCTGGCCAGCGGCGCCAGTGTTGGCTGGAATTCGACGCCGGGCTGGCCGGGCCAGAACGGCGATCCCGGGGTGCGCGAGATGTGGCGCACGTGGACCAGCGGCGCGCCGGCCTGGCGCCAGGCGTGCAGCAGTTGGGCGATATTGGCTTCGGCCTGGGGGTTGTTGCGCGGGCCGGCTTCGGGGTGGCTCATGCCTTGTTGCATGTCGATGATGATGAGGGCGGGGGCGGTGTGCATGGCGGTGATGCTGGGGTCATGGCGGGGGTTTAGTGTAGCAGGGGAGGCGGGGTGTGCCGATTGGTTGTGGCAAGCGATAAGGTGAGTGTGTAGGACGAAAGCCCTGGCTGGGCTTTCGCTAGTTTGAATCCGCTGCGCGGATGATGATTTGGGATTGGTTTTGTGGAGGGGTTTACTCCCCTTGGTAGTGTTTTATCTTTATGAATCCGCTACGCGGATGATGATTTAGGGCCAGTTCCGCCCGGCGAACGGGGAGGGGGCGGGCCGCCGCCCCCTTCCATCCCCCCTC
>NZ_JAYSGF010000031.1:0-62413 GCF_041912965.1 Chromobacterium sp.
TGCGGCGCTTGGGCGGGGGACCGCCGACTCCTCTGGCTGTGATGCTCGTCATGTTTATACCCACAATTGCTGCGGCTTGACCGGCGCCCTCCCCGCCTTGTGAGCGGGCTGGGGCCGACGCGGCCGCCATCTGCCACTCCGGCCCTCTCGCGAAGGCCGGTTCCTGCGTCCTCCCTCCATCCGGGACGGCTGGCGCCGTCCCGGTGGCGGAGTTACATCTTGTAGCTGGCCTTCACGAAGTAGGCGCGGCCCACCGCGTCGGTGAAGCGCGGGTCATAGCCCTGGGGCGTGGTTTCGCCCTGATTGCTCCACGGCGGCAGTTGGTCGAACAGGTTCTTGATGCCGGCGGTGATGGTCAGCTTCTTGTCCAGCGCGTAGGAGCCGGACAGGTTCCAGGTGGAGTAAGGCTTGACCATGTGGCTGGGGTCGGAGTCGGTGTAGCCCGATTTGTAGTCCTGGGCCAGGATGCCGCTCCACGCGCCGTGCATCCAGTTCAGCGCCAGATTGTGCTGCCAGCGGAAGGTGGGGCCGCCGTTGACGTAGGCGCCCAGGTCGCTGAAGTAAGCGCCGCCCTTTTCATACTGGAAGCTGTGCTTGCTGATATAGGTGCCGTCCAGGTTCACCGTGAAGTCGCCGATGGTGGTGCGCGGCAGACGGTAGGAGAAGCCCAGATCGACGCCGGCGGCGCTGGTATTGCCCAGGTTGTCGGTGAGATCGGTCACGTACAGCAGATTGTTCTTCGAATCCCGGACAAAGAGGTTGGAATACTTGCCCGGGTTGGCGAAGATGGTCTGCTCGTTCAGCGAGCCTATGGTGTTCTGGATATTGGTCCACCAGAAGTCCACGCTGGTGGTCAGGTCCTTGACCGGTTCCAGCACCATGCCCACCGAGATCGACGAGGATTTTTCCGGCTGCAGGCTCTTGTTGCCGCCAGTCATCAGGTTTTGCTGAGTCTTGACGCAAGAGGAGGAACCGGCGCCGGGCTGGGGCACGCCGCCCGGGCACAATACCGGGTCGGTGTAGTTCTTGGCGGTCAGCTGCTGCTGGTTAGGCTGGTTGATGTCGTACAGCGAGGGCGCGCGGAAACCGGTGCTGGCCGAGGTGCGCAGCAGCACTTGCGGCACCGGCTGGTACTTCAGCGAGACCTTGGGGTTCACCGAGCTGCCGGAATCGCTGTAGTGGTCGTAGCGCACCGCCAGGTTGGCGTCCAGGTGCTTGATCACCGGGATGTCCAGTTCGCCGTACAAGGCCTGGGCATTGCGCTGGCCGCTGCCGTCGTTGGTCTTGGTCAGGCCGGTGCTCAGGGTGTCGGTGGACAGCGCATGGTTATAGGTGTGCTCGATGGTTTCACGGCGCGCCTCGGCGCCGATGGCCACCGCCAGCATGCCGGCCGGCAGTTGCAACACTTCCTTGCTGACCTTGAAGTCGGCGAGATCGAGCTTGGACTTGGCCTGCTCGATGCGGCCGCTGGACGAGAACGGCTTCCAGGCGGCCGGATCGGAGGAGCCCGGATCAAAACCGTTGTTCAGCGCGTTCTGCAGCTTGCTCTGGCTCAGGTAGCCGCCTTCCAGATCGTGGGTGACCTTGCTTTCCGAGTGGCCGAGGCCGGCGCGGTAGTCCCAGCCGGCGATCAGGCCTTCCAGGTTCATCTGCAGGCGCTGGGTGGTGGCGGTGGTGCTGTCCACGCGCGCGCCGGCCGGCACCGAACGGCCATAGACCGGGAACGGGCCGTCCGCCGGGTTCTGGCCCGGCGCGGTCGGCGAAGTCACGTCGCCGGAGAACGGCGTCGGCGCCACCCAGGTGGTGTTCTTGGTCTCGGTCACCAGGTATTGCAGCGACAGCTCGTGGTCGCCGATGCGGGTGGTGCCCTTGAGCACGCCGGTCTGCTGCTCGACCTCGGGCTGGATCGACGGGAACAGCGAATACAGTTGCGAGCAGGCGCCGCTGCCGTCCGGCGTCGAATACGGCGGCGCGCAATTGGGCGAGCCGGTGATCAGGTCGCCGCTGGGCAATAGGTAGTTGGGCGGAAAGCTGTTGACGCTGCGCTTGGTGCTGCTGGTGATCTGGGACGCGAAATCGCGCTGGGTGGCCATGATCTTGTTGGTCTTGTGATACTCGTAAGCACCGTAGATATTGAAACCGTCCTTGCCCAGATCGCCGTAGCCGTAGGACAGGTTGACGCTGCGCTCCTGGCCGCCGGAACGCTGCGGGGACAGGAACTCGCCGCCGATGGACAGGCCCTGCATGGTTTTCTTGGTGATGAAGTTGATCACGCCGCCGATGGCGTCGGTGCCGTAGATGGCGGAGGCGCCGTCGCGCACCACTTCGATGCGGTCTATCACCGTCAGCGGGATGGCGTTGAGGTCGACCGAGGTGCCGTCCATCGGCTGGTTCACGATGCGGCGGCCGTCCAGCAGGATCAGGGTGTACTGGTGGCCCAGGCCGCGCAGGCTGGCGTAGGACGCGCCGCCGGTGGAAGCGCCCACCGCGGCGTTGGCGCCCTGGGTGGACTGGTTGGCGGCCAGGCTGTTGACCACTTGCTCGACCGAGGTCATGCCCTGTTTGATCAGGTCATCGGTCTTGATGATGGTCATCGGGATCGCCTGCTCCTGCTTGATGGAGCGCTTGATGTTGGAACCGGTGATTTCCACTCGGTCCAGGGTGCCGCTATTGTCGTCCGCATGGGCCAGAGGCATGGCTCCGGCGCCGAGCATGGCGAGCGCCAGCGCGATTCTCTTCTTGCGATAGTTCATGATTCTCCAATCCCTTTGTGAGTTCATCCGGCCACTGACCTCGTCGGGTTTATGGCTCTTCGAGAGCATTCATGTGCTCATTTTTTGATCTGAACCGAAGGCGATTCGAGTGTGCGAATTAATCATGATTAGCGTCAATAAACTTTTCCCACGCCTCCCTTCTCAATCTTCAGAGCGAGTGGGCACTATGTTTGAAGCAATACTTCTTAACACCTCAAAACCGTTATTAAACAAGCGTCTAACCGGAACACGGAATCCAATATCCAAAAATTCCCATCGCATATTTAGAGCAGTCACTACAAAAGAGGGGCATGAAACCATGCCGAAATCATGTTGCTTTTTTGCAATCACGTTAAAAATCGTGGACTGTAAATACTTCTTATTTCCAGCTATTAGCCACTGTTACATGCGTAAACCTGATGGCAGCCATGAGTTATGCAAACAGCACTCTCCAACTGCGACACCGATGGCTAACATCGCCACCCAGCGTCCCCTGCCCAAAAGACCGGGCCGAGTGCCCTCCACGGGTCAAGGCATGCATGGCGCTCATGCCGCATCCCGGTCCATGAGCCTTGCCGGGCGGACGCAGCCAACAAAACGCCACAGTTCCACCCTGTCCTGATTGCCAATTTCAAAGTTTGCGATTGACCGCTTAAATGATAACGATTATCATTTCGGAAAATTAACCAGGAAGGGATGTCCAATGAATGCCATGCTTGTGGGAGCCGATACCCTCGGCAATATTCCGGATGTGTTGCGCGACTTCGGCATCAACATCCATCGTCATGTCAGTGGCCGCAACAGCTCGCATCAGCGCAAGGTGGACCGCCTGCCCGCCGGCACCGATCTGCTGATTCTGTTCACCGACTTTCTGGGCCACAACGTGATGCGCCATTTCCGCGAACTGGCCTCGGAAAACCAGATCCGCTTCATCGCCTGCCGCCGCTCGGTCTGTGCGCTTAAACAATCGCTCACCGGCGCCGGCCTCAGCGACAGCCAGTGCGCCACCTGCCCGCATCAGTGCGCGGCGGCCAAGGTCAGCAACAACGGCAAGCGCAAGCGCTGAGCCACACCCAGTTTTCTTCGCACCCTTGAAAATTCAAGCCGGCTCACGCCGGCTTCTTTTTGGCCGCGAACCGGCAAGCGCTATGCCGGCGCCAGCGCGGCCGCGCGTTGCTCGAACCAGGCTTTCAACTCGGCATCCTCGAACGCGGCCGCCAGCCGCCGCGCTTGCGCCCATGCTTGCTCCGCAGCCTCGTGTTGCTCCAGCCGACCGCAAGCCTTGACCAGCTCCAGCAACAGGAAGGCCTGGTCCACCGCTTCTTCGCCATGCGTGGCGATCAGATCCAGGCCCTGCCACGCCCAAATCCGCGCAGCCTCCCATTCCCTCAGGCCATTGGCCACCAGCGCTTGCAGATAACAGGCCCGCTCTTGCTGCAGCCAGCCGCCGGCGCGCGCCCACAGCTGACGGGCCAACGCCGCGCCCTCGCGCAGCGCGTCGGCTTCGTCCGCGGCCAACACCGACAAATCACGCTCCAGCAAGCCGGACAACACATTGCTCAAGGCGGCCGCCAACATCGCGTCGGCGGCGCCCGCCTCCGTGGCCGCAGTCATCGGCAGCAGAACCCGCAAGCGCTGATAGGCCGCGCCCGATGCCAACGACGGCGCCAGATGCTGCAAGGCGGCCAACGCTATCGCCAATTCGGCGGCGGGCGGCGGCACGGCCAACGCTACGGCCAAGCATCGGCCCAGTTCCCGCGCCTCCTGATCCGCGCCGGCCTCGCCGGCCGCCACCGCCTGATTGCGCAACTGCTTGGCCGATGGCGCCGCGGACGGCAGCTGGCGCTGCAAGCCCCAGGCGGCGAGCCAATCGCCAAGCGTCTCGCCCAGCACGTGGTTGATCAGCCAGCTCAGGCTGGCCAATTGCTCGGCGTCCAGCTCCGCCGCTGTCGCGGCCAGCTGGCGCAGGCTCGCGGCGGCGGCATGCGCATCGTTGTCATGTTCGCGGATCAGGGTTTGCAGCAGCGCACTGGCGGACATAGATAGGCTCCTCGGCTCAATGGGTCACGCCAAATAATGACAAATGACTCACCAGGAGCCAAGAAAAAACCGCCCGTGGCCGGTTTGCGCGCCCTTGCCCGGCTTATTCGCCGCGGCCGGCCCGACGCGCGGCCTCTCCCAGCAACTTGAGCTGTTGCGAGAAATTGCGGCAATTGCCGCACATGAACAGGTGTACGCGCAGGCGCACGTATTCCCATTGGCTCAAGGAACGGTCCTGCGAGGCCGAAATCAGACGGCTGGCCTGACGACAACTCAACTTCATACGCTAGCCTCCCGGCTCCAGCGAATTGAAAAACATTCCCGCAAGCTCATGCGGGCGCGATACAACAGCACAGAACAGTTGGTCGCGGTGATCTCCAGATTATTACAGATCTCCGCGATCTCCATGCCCATCACCTCGCGCATCACGAATACCATCGCGGTGCGGCGCGGCATCACTTCCGAGCATTGCTCGAACACCTCCCAGAACTGACGCGACACCAGCGATTGCTCCGGGCCGCTCCAGGCCTTGACCGGTTCGCGCCAGTGGCCGTCGCGGCTGAACAGGCCGTCGAAGTCGCCATCGTCCGCCTCGTCCTCCAGCGATTCGAACAGCTTCTCCTTGCCCTTGCGGCGCAAGGCGTCGATCAGCTTGAAACGCAGGATGGAAGTCAGCCAGGTGCGCAGCGTGGATTTGCCGCTGAAGGAGGCGCGCGATTCCAGCGCCGCCAGCAGCGTTTCCTGCACCGCCTCGTCGGCGGCGTCCCTTTCGCGCAGCTGCGCCAGCGCGTAGCGGAACAGATACGGCCGTTCCGCTTCTATGTCTCGGTCTTCTATCATTCGCTATCCACTTTCTTAGAGTCTGTTTACGATCTCGCGAGCTAAAGCGAGACAAGGCGAAAACAGCTGAGAAAGCGGAGTGTACACACGGTACATGAGCATTTCGAAGTTGTACTCACCGTGTAACGCTCCACGACACGCAGCAGATCGTAAACAGGCTCTTACCGCTCATTCGCGACAGAAGTCCACCGCCTGATCCAGGCGCTCCACCGCGATCACCTGCAGTCCGTCTATCGGCTGGCGCGGCCGGTTGGCCTGCGGCACGATGGCGCGGGTGAAACCCAGCTTGGCTGCCTCTTTCAGGCGCTCCTGGCCGCGCGCCACCGGGCGCACCTCGCCGGCCAGGCCCACTTCGCCGAACACCACCAGTTTTTCCGGCAAGGCCTTGTTGCGTAGCGAGGACACCATGGCCAGGATGATGGCCAGGTCGGCCGCCGGCTCGTTGATCTTGACCCCGCCCACCGCGTTGAGGAACACATCCTGATCGAAGCAGGCGACGCCGCCGTGACGATGCAACACCGCCAGCAGCATGGCCAGCCGGTTCTGCTCCAGGCCCACGGTCAGCCGCTTGGGCTGGAAACCGTGGCAGTCATCCACCAGCGCCTGAATCTCCACCAGCAGCGGTCGGCTGCCCTCCTGGGTGACCAGCACGCAGGAGCCGGCCACATCGTCGCGATAGGACGACAGGAAGATGGCCGAGGGATTGGACACGCCCTTGAGACCGCGATCGGTCATCACGAACACGCCCAGCTCGTTGACCGCGCCGAAGCGGTTCTTGATCGCGCGTATCATCCGGTAGTTGGAGTGGGAATCGCCCTCGAAATACAGCACGGTGTCCACCATGTGCTCCAGCACGCGCGGGCCGGCCAGCGAGCCTTCCTTGGTGACATGGCCCACCAGCAGAATGGTGATGCCGGTCTGCTTGGCCATGCGCGTCAGCTGCGCCGCGCATTCGCGCACCTGGGACACCGAGCCGGGCGCCGAGGTGACCTGATCGGTGTACAAGGTCTGGATCGAGTCGATCACCGCCACTTCCGGCTGCTCGCGCTTCAGCGTTTCCAGGATGGCCTCCAGGCGGATTTCCGCCAGCAGGTCCACCCGGTCGGTGACCACCGACAAGCGGGTCGCACGCAGTGCGATCTGCTGCGGCGATTCCTCGCCGGACACATACAGCACCTTGCGGCGCGCGCCGATCTCGGACAGCGCCTGCAGCAGTAGCGTGGATTTGCCGATGCCGGGATCGCCGCCGATCAGAATCACCGCGCCGCGCACCACGCCGCCGCCCAGCACCCGGTCCAGCTCCTCGATGCCGGACGGATCGCGCGGCACTTCCTCGGCCTGCACATCGGACAGCTTCTGCACCTGGGTGGCGCTGTCACTCCAGGACTGAAAGCGCGCGTTCGCCGCCGGCGCGGCTTGCACCGCCTCGGTCAGCGTGTTCCAGGCATTGCAATGCGGGCACTGGCCCTGCCATTTCGGCGTTTGGCCGCCGCACTCGGCACAACTGAAAACGGTTTTGATTTTTGCCATCAGGGAAAACGGGAAGGGGAATCAGCTGTGCGAACCAGGCGCGCCGCTGTTCTTGTTGAGTTCATTGATGATGTTGAGCAGCCGTTTTTGCTCCGGCTCGGCGCCGGAGGCCGACTTGGACTTTCCGCCGCCCTCGCCGGCCGGCTTGTTGCGTATCGCCGCCAGCACCGCCTCCACTTGTGGATCGGTGCGCGCCGCGCGCTCGGCCTCTTCGTTGCTCAAGGGCTTGGGGCCGGAGGGCACGGCGTTGGCACTGGATTTTTCCATCGGCGCGGACGCGGCGCCGTGGCCGCTGGCGGTGGGCGCCGGCATTCCTGCCGGCGACGAGGCCTCCCGTGGCGGCTCCATGGTGTCCAGCTTGTTCTTGGCCATGTATTCGTTCATCTCGCGCCAGCCGGCGTAGATCGCCGCCTTGTCGGCTTCGGGGTTGCGCAGATAGCACTCTTCCAGCGAACGCCCGGTCTGGCGACAGGCCGCGCCTATCGCCTTGTTGGCGTCCTTGGTCAAACCGGTGACGTTGCCCACCCAGTTGCAGCCGGCCAGCGCCAGCAGCAACGGCAACCACAGCCATCGCCGTATGCTCATGCCTACCCCTTCCCTTCAAGCGCGCCGGGCGCGCAGATCCAATTCCACGATCTCGCCGCTGCGCCCCTGGCTCGCCGGCCCCAGCCAGTACAGCAGATGCGGCATCAGGTCCGCCAGATCGCCGCGCTCGGACTTGTCCTCGCCCGGATGGGTGCGGTTGCGCTGCGGCGAATTCACCGGCCCCGGAATCAGCTGGTTGACGCGCAGCTGCGGATAAACATCCCATTCATTGGCCGCCACCTGGGTCAGATAATTGAGCCCGGCCTTGGACGCGCCGAAACCGCCCCAGTACGGCGCCGGGTGCAGCGCGTGGGTTTCGCCGACGAACAAGACCGCGGCGTCCGGAGATTCCTTCAACAGCGGCAGGCAGGCGCGGCTCAGCGCGAACGGCGCCACGGTATTGATCCGGTACTGGTCCATCCACTCTTCCACCGTCTGATTGGACAGCGGCGATAGCGCGTAAAAATGCGAAGCGCAGTGCAGGATGCCGTCCAGGCGCCCCAGTTCGCGCTTGATCATCATCGCCAGATTGTTGAAATCTCCCTCCGCCGCCTTCAGCAGGTCCAGCGGCACCGCCGCCGGCTCCGGCCCGCCGGCGGCCGCTATTTCATCGTAGACCTTCTCCAGGCCTTTGACGCTGCGCGCCAGCAATACCACGGTGGCGCCATGGCGCGCCAGCGTCAGCGCGGCCTCGCGGCCTATGCCCTGAGTGGCGCCGGTGACCAGCACCACGCGGTCCTTGAATGCGTTAGAGGCGATATCTGTCGTCATTTTTTTCGCTATCTTGTAATCAGGCTCGGCGGCGGCGCTCACGCGGCGCGGCCGGTTCACAGTCTTGCAATCACCGCGCGGGCGGCAGCCACGCCGCTCCGCACGGCCCCCTCCAAAGTGGCAGGATATTCAGCATGCGTCCAATCTCCCGCCAAATAAAGCGATTGTACCGGGCTTGGCTGCGGCGGTCGCCTCATATCGACCAAACTGGCAAAAGTGGCCCGTTTCTCCGTCAGCACCCGGAAACCAAGCATTGGGCCGGCCCGCGGGTCCAGCCGGCGCACCTCGGCCTCCACCAGAGCAGCCAGTTCCTCCTGCGCAAGCGCGTCCAGATGCTGCGGCGCGCTCATCACCGCGGCCACCCAGCCGGTCTCGCCCATCAGCGCGCCGCGGTCGAACAGCCAGTCGCCGACCCCGCCGCTGTAGGCGCACATCGGCGCCGGCAAGCGCAGCGGTCTGTCAAACTGCAGGTATACGGTATAGATAGGCCAGTAACGATAAGCCTCGGTCAGCTGGCGCAGCGCTGGCTCCGCCGTCAGTTCCGCCGCGTGATACGGCGCCACCGCCAGGATGGCGGCATCGAAACGCTCGCCGTCCACGCTCACCCCCGCTGAATCCGTCGCGACGCCGCGCACGCGCCGACCGGCGCGCAAATCCGCGCCGCGCGCCGCCAGCCATTGCCAGGCCGGATCGGGAAACAGCGCCGACAAATCCACTCGCGGCAGCAACAGGTCGCTGGCGGCGCGGTCCGCGCCCAGGCTGTCGCGCAGCACCGCGGCCAGCACTCGCATCGATGCCAGTTCCAGCGGCGTATTCAGCCCGGACAGCACCAGCGGCCGCCAGAACTCGCGGATCAGCGTCTCCGACTGCCCCTGCTCCGCCAGCCATTGCGCCACCGCGCAATCCGGCTCCACCCGCCAGGCTTGCCGTTTCAAACGCTGCAAGGCCAGCGCCAGCCGGCCCTTGTCGCGCCAGCTTATGCCGCGCGCCGTCAACAGACCGACTGCCAGATGCAGCGGCGCCGGCAAGCGCGGGCAGCTCAGGCTGATGCCGCCCTGGCGTTGCCAGCGCATCGGTAGGCGTAGCAAGGCCTGGCGCTCGTCCACGCCCACCGCGGCCATCAGCCGCAGGCATTCGCGATACGCGCCGATCAGGATGTGCTGGCCATTGTCCAGCCGGCTGCCGGGCACGCCGATGCGGCGCGCGCGACCGCCCGGCTCGCGGCCGGCCTCGAACACCGTCAGCTGCGCCCGTCCGGCCAGTTCCACCGCGGCGGCGAGGCCGGCCCAGCCGGCGCCGATCACGGCGATGCGCGGCCCGCTCATGCGCGGCTCACGGCCGGTAGCCGAAGGTCCAGGTTTTCCATGCCAGCCACAACTTGCGGATGGGGGTCAGCGACAGGCGCTGATTAAGTACCTTGGCCGGCCCGTCCAACTTGATTTCCTCCAGCGTCGCGCGGTAGATCGCCGCCATCAGCAGGCCGGGGCGCTGCGCCTTGCGGTCCGCCGCCGGCAGCAGCTCCCAGGCCTGGCGATAGTATTGCTGCGCGCGCTCGATCTGGAACTCCATCAGCGCCTTGAACGCCGCGCTCTCTTCGTAATGCAGGATGTCCATCGCCGGGCAGTTGAAGCGCTGCAGCTCCTCCATCGGCAGATAGATGCGGTCGCGGCGCGCGTCCTCGCCCACGTCGCGGATGATATTGGTCAATTGGAAGGCGATGCCCAGCTCATGCGCGTATTCCAGCGTTTTCTCGTCGCTGTGGCCGAAGATGCGCGCCGCCAGTTGGCCCACCACGCCGGCAACGTGGTGGCAATAGCGCAGCAAGTCCTGGAAGCGCTGGTAGCGCACCATGCTCAGGTCCATCTCCATGCCGTCTATGATCTCCTCCAACTCGCGCTGCGGCAGGCCGAAGGCTCCCACATGCGGCTGCAGCGCCTGCATCACCGGGTGTTCCGACCCGCCCTGGTAGAGCTTGGCCACCTCGCCGCGCCACCAGGCCAGCTTGGCGCGAGCCACGCCGGGATCGTGGCATTCGTCCACCACGTCGTCCACCTCGCGGCAGAAGGCGTACAGCGCGGTAATCGCGCGGCGCCGCGGCTCCGGCAGGAAGCGGAAGCTATAGTAGAAGCTGGAACCGCTGGCCGCGGCCTTGTCTTCGCAATACTGATCAGGCGTCACGCGCCACTCCTGTCCAAGCGGCGGCGGTCCCGGCGGACCGCCATCCGTCAATATTCTTCATCATCGCGCCGCGGCGCTCATTTCGCGCGCAGCGCGCGCCACGACATATAGATCCAGTCGCGCCAGTTCAGCACCGGGCGCCGGCGGAACACATCGCCGCCGGAGTCGTGCAGCTTCTTCAGGATGCGCTCGCCGCCCAGGATGATCAGTCGCAGTTCCAGCCCCATCCTGCCCTTCAGCACTTTGCCCAGCGGCGCGCCGGCCTGCAACATCTTGCGCGCGCGCTCGATCTGGGCGCGCATCATCGGCTGCCACAAGCCGCCGGCGTCGCGCGCGGCGATCTGCGCCTCGCTCACGCCGAAGCGCTGCAAATCCTGCCCCGGCAGATAGACCCGGCCCTTGCGCCAGTCCAGCTCCACATCCTGCAGAAAGTTGATCAATTGCAAGGCCGTGCAGATGCCGTCCGACATCGCCAGCGAGCGGCGGTCGCCCTCGCCGTACAAGGCCAGCATCAGCCGCCCCACCGGATTGGCCGAACGGCGGCAATAATCGGCGAGTTCGCCGAAATCGCGATAGCGGGTGGTGACCACGTCCTGACGGAAAGCCGACAGCAGATCATGAAACGGCTGCAAATCCAGGCCATGCTCGGCCACCGCCGCCGCCAGCTCGCGCATCATCGGCATTTCCGGCGGCTGGCCGGCGCCTATGCGCGCCAGTTCCGCGCCCAGGAAGTCCAGCTCCGCCAGGCGCTGCTGCGGCGTGTTGTCGCCCTCGTCCGCCACATCGTCGGCATAGCGCGCGAAGCGGTAGATCGCATGCACCGCGCGGCGTATCCGGCGCGGCAGCAGAATGGAGCCCACCGGAAAGTTTTCGTAATGCCCTACCGACATCGGCTTGCTTCCTGTTGAATGGCTGGCGAACTGACGATTATAACCGAGCCCCCGGCGGGCTCCTATGCCGCCGGCTGCGCCGCCCCCGGAAAATTATCCAAAAAAAATGGCGCCGGCTATTTACAAGGATCGGAGCCTGCCATATACTGCGCAGCACTGTGAAACGCAGCCGGTGCGGGGGTATAGCTCAGTTGGGAGAGCGCTTGCATGGCATGCAAGAGGTCAGCGGTTCGATCCCGCTTACCTCCACCAAAAAAACTGCGAATCACGATTGCGCCAGATCATGCAGCTGGCGGCGAAACCAGCCGATTCTACGCGAATCGGCTTTTTTGCGTTCATCCCTGTCCTTTCCTTGCTTGCTTTTTCCCCCGCGCCGCAAAAAACTTGAAGAGCCACCACCCTCAAGCCCCGCCACCATGCCGCGTTTTCGTCTTTGCCTCTTGCTTGCGCTGTTTTGCGCCTTTGCCGCCGCCGCGCCGTCGCCGGACAGTGTCCGCCTGTGCACCGAGGACATGGAGTCCCCGCCGTGGCGGCGGCTGAATGGCCCCAGCCTGAGCCTGCTGATGCTCAAAGCCGCGGCCCGCACCGCCAAGGTCAAACTGGAAATCCAACAGATGGCCTGGACCCGCTGCCTGAGCGAGGTGCAGAACAATCAGCTCGACGGGCTGTTCGAAATCAGCTTCAAGCCGGAGCGGCTCGTCATCGGCGTCTTTCCAATGAAGGGCGACGCCGCCGACCCGGCGCTGCGCATGCATACCGACGGCTATAGCCTGTACCGGCTAAAAGGTTCGAAACTGGGCTGGGATGGCCAGCGCCTCAGCAATGTCGACGCCGCCATCGGCGCCCAAACCGGCTTCTCGGTGATTGCCCAGCTCCTGGCGCTGGGCGCGCAAGTCGACGACAGCTCGCGCGACCCCGAGCAGAACCTGAACAAGCTGCTGGCGCGCCGTCTCAGCGGCGTGGCCTTGCCGACCCTGGCTGGCGACAGCCTGCTGGCTGGCAACCATGCCTACCGGGACCAGATAGAGAAAGTCGGCCCGGACCTGGTCTCCAAACCTTATTACCTGATTTTTTCCCATGCTTTCGCCGACAGCAGGCCTCAACTGACGCGCCAGCTGTGGGACGCCATCGCCCAGACCCGGGAAACGCCCGACTACCGCAAGGCGCTGCAGGACGCGCTGCGCCGACTCAAGCACTGAAGCCGGCGGTGTTGCGCCGGGCCTATCCCAAATCGGCAAAGCCCGAGGCCGGCGCTTGCCGCGCCCGCTGGATGCTGCCAGCCTGCTCCAAGACCTCGCGCGGCCAGCGCGTGCACACCAAAACCGCCGCCACTTCACCGGAGCCCGCCATGCCGCCGCGCACCGCCTTTTTCTTCGACGAACTCTGCCTGTGGCACAGCGCCGAGCAACACGCACAAATCCTGCCGGTGGGCGGCTGGGTGCAGCCGCCTTCCGGCGGCGGCCACGCAGAATCGCCGGACAGCAAGCGCCGCTTGAAAAGTCTGATGGACGTGTCCGGTCTCAGCGCCCGGCTGCAAGTGCGCAGCGCGCCGCCGCTGGATGAGGATGATCTGCTGCGCGTGCACACACCCGCCTATCTACAACGCTTCCAGGCGCTCAGCGACGCCGGCGGCGGCATCCTGGGCCAGCAAGCGCCGATTGGCCCTGGCAGTTATGAAATCGCCAAGCTGTCCGCCGGCCTGTGTTGGGCGGCGGTGGACGCCCTGCTCAGCGGCGAGGCGGACAAGAGCTATGCCTTGTCGCGTCCGCCCGGCCACCATTGCCTGGCGGACGCTGCAATGGGTTTCTGCTTTCTGGCCAACGCCGCCCTCGCCGCCGAATTGGCCATCGCCCGCCACGGCCTGCGCCGCGTCGCCATCGTCGACTGGGATGTGCATCACGGCAATGGCAGCCAATCCATTTTCTATCGCCGCGGCGATGTGCTGACCATCTCCCTGCATCAGGATGGCTGTTACCCACCCGGCTATGGCGGCGCCGACGACCGCGGCGAGGGCGAAGGCCTGGGCGCCAACCTCAACATCCCGCTGCTGCCCGGCGGCGGCCACCAGGCCTATCTGGACGCGATGCGGCTATTGGTTCTGCCGGCGCTGCGCCGCTTTCAGCCGGAGCTGATCATCGTCGCCTGCGGCTATGACGCCAATGCGCTGGATCCATTGGCGCGGATGCAGGCGCATAGCGACACCTTCCGCGCGCTGACCACGCAGTTGGTCGAATACGCCGATGCCGCAGCCGGCGGCCGCCTGGCCATGCTGCACGAGGGCGGTTATTCCGAAGCCTATGTGCCCTTCTGCGGCCTGGCCGCGCTGGAAGCGCTGTCCGGCGTCCGCACCCCGGTGGAGGATCCGCTGCTGGAGCTGGTCGTCGCGCAACAGCCGGGCGCGGCGATGCGCGACCTGCAAACGCGGCAGTTGCAGGCGCAGGCCGAACGCCACGGCCTTTAAGCCGCGGGCATCAAGACCCCCGCGCCTGTTATCCGCCAACCAAAGGAGCCACCCAATGCAAGACATCCTCCCCAGCTTCATTCAGGTCGGCGAGCTGGCCGACGGCTTCGCGCCGGACAGCCTGGCGCCGCCGCATAGCAAGGAACTGGACGGCAATAATCTGCTGCTGTGCTTCGACGACAACAGCGCCGCCGACTGCCGCTTCGACAGCGAGGGCCGCGCCCACGTCGACATCGTGCGCCCTGGCCTGGCCTCGGCGCTGGCCGAGGTCGACGGTTATCACGCGTCCAATTCGCTGCGCCCCGGCGTCTTCTTCATCGACTTCCGCCACGGTGGCGACGCCCGGCTCTCGCTCAGCCTGGCACTGGACCTCGGACGGCAGCGCTGCACCCTGGTGAGCGGCAGCCTGCCCGACGCCGCCGATGTCAGGCTATCCGCCTTTGAACGCGCCGAGCGCGAGCTGGAACAAAGCGGCGTCGCCGTGAGCTTCGCCCACGGCGCGATCAACCGTCCGGCGACGGAAGCGCCGCCGCCGGGCTGCGGCGCACTGGTGGGCATGCGCAACCGCTACCGCTACAGCCCCACCGAGTGCTACGAGCATATTTACCTGAACGACCATTTCTACGCCTGGCACTGTCTGGAAGGCGTGGAGCAAGGGCTGGCCGACGTCGATCGTTGCCACGGCTTCCAACTGGCGCAAGGGCTTTACCTGTTTGTCTGGCGCGAAAAAATCATTCCCACGCTGGGCGTGCTGCTGATCGACCTGGAGCGGATGCAAACCGACGGCAAGATCTTCGGCTACCAGGGGCGGGACTTCGGCGCCAGCCGCAGCTTCCGCGTGGGCGCGCGGGCCAGCGTCGTCAATGTCGTCCCGGCTCAGCCCGCGGTCTCCGCCGCCAGCCGCGAATAAGCCAGCGTCGGCACATCCACCGCGGTGGCGCCGCCGTCCGCCGCCAGCCAGGCCCCATGCACGATGGCGGCTTCATCGGACAGCAAGAACCGGCACACCGCCGCCACCTCCTCCGGCTCCGCCGGTCGCCGCAGCGGCACATCGGCGCTCACGCGCCGGTAAGCTGCCTTCAGGTCCTCACCATACGCTGCCATTAGCGGCTGCATTTCCAGATCCGCCATCGGCGTGCGCACCCAGCCGGGACAGACCGCGTTGACGCGTACGCCGGCCGGGCCGAAATCCTTGGCCAGCGAGCGGGTCAAGCCCAGCAGCGCATGCTTGGCCGTCACATAGCCGCAGGCCTCCGGCACGGCCGCCAGGCTCGCGATGGAGGCCATCAGCACCATGCTGCCGCGCTGGGCGATCAGGTCCGGCAGGCAGGCGCGCGCTGACACAAAGGCGGTGTCCAGATTTACGCTCAGCGCCGCGCGCCAGGCCGTGTCGTCGGTCGCAAGCGCCGAGCCCATGCCCAGGCCGCCGGCGCAAGCCAGCAGCCCGTCCACTCGCCCCCAGCGCGCGTGGATGCGCGCCAACGCGTCCGTCCAGTGCGCGCCGTCGGCGGCGTCCCCGGCCAGTGCCAGGCCGCCGGTTTCCAGCGCCAGCGCCTGCAGCGGCGGCTCACGCCGGCCGATCAGCGCCACCCTGGCGCCCTGACTGGCGAACGCGCGCGCGCAAGCCGCGCCTATGCCGGAACCCGCCCCGGTAATCACGATCACTTTATTGTGCAAGGACATCGCATTCCCTCCTGATCTCATGCGTGGCGGACACTGTCGCCTCCGCTTTGATTAAGCTATACAATGTTAACTTATTAACTTTACCGAACGCCAGCCCATGCCAAGTCCGCAGAACAGCCAACATCCGCAATTGCCGCAGCGCCTGTTGCTGGCGCGCGAAGCGGTGATGTCCTATTTCCGCCCAGTGCTCAAACACTTCGGCCTGACCGAGCAACAATGGCGGATCTTGCGGCTGTTGGCCGAGAACGGCGAGATGGAAGCCGGCGTCATCGCCCTGCGCGCCTGCATCCACGCGCCCAGCCTGACCGGCATTCTGGTGCGCATGGAAAAGGCTCAGCTGGTGCATCGCGCCCGCGATTGCAACGACAACCGCCGTCTGATCGTCACGCCCACCAGCATGGGCAGAACGCTGACCGAACGCATCCTGCCCTTGACCCACGCCTGCTACCAGCAGATCGAAAACCATTTCAGCGCCGACAAGCTGCACTTGCTGCTCAGCCTGCTGGAGCAACTTGAGCGCCTGCCGCTGCCCGCGCCGCGACCAGCCCCCCAGAATCTGAGACGAGGAGAAAGCCGCTGAGAAAACGGAATGTACTCGTGGTACATCAGCATTTCGAAGCGGTAGTCACCGTGTCACGTTTCACGATGCGCAGCAGATCGCAAACAGGTTCTTAGAACCTCAATTCAACGCCAGCAACACCCGTCGGCAAGCCGCCATGCTGGCCAGCAACGCCAGGCGCTGGATAGGCCCCAGCCGGATATAACGCCGCAAGGGCGGCAGCAGGCACACCACTTCGCTGGCGCCGAAGGGCTCGATCAGCAAGGACCAGCCATCGGCCCCGCCCCGCAGCTCGCAGCGGCGGAAGTCCAGCGGCATCAGCGCGGCGCGCACATCGGCGTCGGCGCGCAAGGCCTGCAATAGCGGCGCCAGCCGTACCGCGTCGCCGGCCAGCAAATCCACGGCGACGCCCTGCCGCCGCCAGGCGCCGCGATGGCGCAGACGGATGCGCGCGGGAACCGGATCGGAAACCGGCAGGCTCAGGCAGAACTCGCAAGCCACCAGATGCGCCATCCAGCCGGCCTCCACCCGCTCCCGCACCAGGAAGGACCAGACGCCGTGCGGAAACGCGAAGCTTTGCTCCGCCGCGGATGCCGCCTCGCCTTCCAAGCCGGGCCAGTCGCTGCGCAGCCGCGCCAGCGTCGCGCCGGGACGGTAGCCGCGCGGCCGCGACCAGGCCTCAACCAGCCGCCGCCACACGTTCCAGCTCCCGCCGCAGCGCTTCGTCCTCCGGCTCGCTCAGTTCCGCGCGCAGTATCTGTTCCAGCGGCACCGGCCGGAAAGGGTTGACCTTCTGCACCAGCACGGTCCAGAGCAGCGCGTACAACAGGGTCAGCCCCAGCATCAGGCCGAAGGGCGCGTAAATGTCGCGCGCCTGCATGCCCGGCGGCGTGATGAAACAGATCGCCAGCACGATGCCCAGCGCCGAACCGATCTGCGGCAGCGGGAACCATGGCGAGCGGTAGGCGCGCGGGAAATCCGGCCGCGTCAGCCGCAGCCGCACGATGGACAGCGTCACCAATAGGTAGGCGACGCCCCAGGAGCAGACCGCGGCCAGCACCAAGGGCATGATGCGCTCCAGATCGCCGCGGATCAGCCAGGCGTGAACACAGGGAATCAGCACCGCCAGCCCAATGCCGCACCACGGCGTCTTGAAGCGCGGATGCAGATAGGCGAAACAGCGCGGCAGCGCGCCGTCCTGCGCCATGCCATACAGAATGCGCGGCAGCGCCGCCATCAGGGTGTTGATCGTCGCCGCGCCGGCCAGCAGCAGGCCTATGCCCAGCCAGATCTTGCCGAACGGCCCCATCACCCGCTCGGCGAAGGCCGGCAGCGCCATCGGCGTGTCCAGCAGCCTGGGGCCCGCCGGCTGGGCCGGGTCCAGCGGCAGATTGGCCACCTGCCGCGTCATCGCCGCGCCGAACAGCAGCATGGCGACGGCCACGCCGCTGAGCCCCAGCTTCAAGGCCCGCGGAATGGCGCGGCCGGAATCGCGCAGCTCCGGCGCCAGCGGCGTCACCAGCTCGGCGCCGACGAACATGAACATCGCCATGCCCACCAGGCTGAGCAGCAGACCGGGATCGCCCCATTGCAGCGGCGCGCCGAACCAGCCGCCCAGATCCACCGCCGGCGCGCGCAGCAGGCCGGCCACGCCAAAGGTGGTCAGCGTCGCCCACATGCCGAAGGTCAACACCACTTCGGCCTCGCCGAACACGGTCACGCCCAAGGCATTCAGCGCGCCGAAGGCGATCACCAGACCCACGCCCACCATCCAGGCGCTGCCGCTTTTTTCCAGCATGGTGTTCAGATGGTCAAAATTCACCAGCGCCATGATGCCGGACAGAATGGTCTCGGCGGTGCCGGCGAACACATGCACCAGCAGATAGGCGGACAAGGTGCCGGCAATGGCCAGGCCGCGGCCCAGGCCGGCGCTGATATAGTCGTAGACCGCGCCGGAAGTCGGCAGCATCGCCGCCGCCTCGGCGAAGGTGGTGGCCTGGGCCAGCATCATCAGATAGGCGATCAGCAGCGCCAGCGCGAACGTACCGCCGGCCATGCCGAAGCCGCTGGTGGCGGTCAGAATCACCGGGCTGGCCATCACCACGCCCACCGCGCTGGCCAAGGCCACCGGGAAACCCACTACGCCGCGGCTCAGGCAGCGGCTCAAGCATTCTTGCATCGACATTGCGTCTCCTCCCTCTCTCTTGTCGCCGCTCCGGCCTTCGCTCTCCGAGAGCCTGTTCAATACCCACCGCGCTCAGTAAAACCTTGCGCGCCAGGCTTTGAACAGGCCCTGACTCCGGCGCAGTGCCGGCGCGGTCAACTCGTCCCCGTTCGGGCCAGCCGGCTCAGGCCTCGGCCAGCCCGGCCTCCAAGGCCTGCGCGATGGCGTCGGCGTGTTCGCGCTGCAACACCAGCGGCGGCGACAGGATGATCTTGCTGCCCACCGGCCGCACCAGCACCCCGGCCTGGCGCGCGATCTCGGCCACCTTGTCGGCATAGCCGCTTTGCGGGTCTATCGGCTCGCGGCTGGCCTTGTCCTTGACCAGGTCCAGCGCCAGCATCAGTCCCTTGCCGCGCACCTCGCCCACCGCCGGATAACGCTCCGCCAGCGGCAGCAGCCTGGCCAGCAGGTAGTCGCCCATTTCCGCCGCCCGGGCCGGCAGATTCTCTTGCTCCACGATGCGCAGATTGGCGATGGC
The DNA here is from genome assembly GCF_041912965.1 of Chromobacterium sp. Lineage (NCBI taxonomy): Bacteria > Pseudomonadati > Pseudomonadota > Betaproteobacteria > Neisseriales > Chromobacteriaceae > Chromobacterium > Chromobacterium sp. The sequence goes on from NZ_JAYSGF010000031.1 coordinate 18,993, forward strand.
GGCGGCGCAGGCCACCGGATGGCCGGAATAGGTGTAGCCGTGCATGATGGCGCCGCCGAAGTCCTGGTTGGCGGCGAAGGCGTCGGCCACGCGCTGGTTGACCACGGTGGCGCCCAGCGGCACATAGCCGGAGGAAATGCCCTTGGCCAGGCACATCAGGTCCGGCTTCACCCCCCACAGCCGGCTGCCGAACATCGAACCGCTGCGGCCGAAGCCGGTGACGATCTCGTCGGCGATCAGCAGCACGCCGTACTTGTCGCACACCTCGCGCACCCGCGGCCAATAGCTGGCCGGCGGCACGATGACGCCGCCGGCGCCCTGGATGGGCTCGGCGATGAAGGCGGCCACGGTGTCCGGGCTCTGGAACAGGATTTCGCGCTCCAGCATCCGCGCGCAGATCTCCGCCAGTTCCTCCGGGTCCTCGGTGAAGGGATTGCGGTAGGGCCACGGCGTTTCCACATGGAAGCAGCCGGGCAACAGCGGCTCGTAATTGCGGCGGAACACCGTGTTGCCGTTGACCGAGGCGCCGCCGAAGTGAGTGCCGTGATACCCCTGCTTCAGCGCGATGAATTTGACCCGGTCCGGCTGACCCTTGACGCGCCAGTACTGGCGCGCCAGCTTCAGCGCGGTTTCCACCGCGTCCGATCCGCCGCTGCCGAACACCACCCGCGCCATGCCCTCCGGTCGCAGCATCTCCATCAATTGCGCGGACAATTCCTCGGCGCGCGGGTGGGAAATGCCATCGAAAAGCTGGAAATACTCCAACTCGTCCAGCTGGCGGACGATGGCCTGCTTGATCTCGGCGCGGTTGTGGCCGACATTGACGTTCCACAAGCCGGCCACGCCATCCACCAGTTGGCGGCCCTGATCGTCGTACACATGGCAGCCGTCGCCGCGCACGATGCGGATGGGCTGGCGCTGCTTCATCGCGTTGGGGTGCAGCATCGGGTGCCAGAAACGGGCAGTGTCGTAAGACATGTCTTTCTCCTGAATGAAAGTGGAAGCGCGTCCGCGCTCAATGGGCGATGCAGACCGACTTGATCTCGGTGAAGCTCTCCACCGCGCCCTTGCCGAACTCGCGGCCGATGCCGGACTCCTTGTAGCCGCCGAAAGGCAGCCCGGGGTCCAGCGGGATGTGGCTGTTGACCCAGACCGTGCCGGCCTGGATGCGCGGCACGATGTTCAGCGCCGCGCTCAGGTCCTGGGTCCACAGGCTGGCGGTCAGTCCATAACGCGTGTCATTGGCCAGCGCCACCGCCTCGTCCACGCTGTCGAAAGGCACCGCCGCCAATACCGGGCCGAAGATCTCCTCGCGCGCCGCCACATTGTCTGGCGCCACATCCACCAGCAGCGTGGGCTGCACGAAGTAGCCGGGCAGCGCCGCCGCGCCGCCGCCGGTCAAGGCCCTCGCGCCCTGGGCGCGGCTGCGCTCCAGCAGCCGGCACACCGCCTGTTGCTGGCGCTGCGACACCAGCGGATTGACGCGGGCGTTCAAATCCAGTCCCGGCCCCAGCCGCATGCCGGCGATGGCCTCCGCCAGCGCCTCGGTCAGCGCCTGGAACTTGCTGCGATGCACATACAAGCGCGAGGCGGCCGCGCATACCTGGCCCTGATTCAGGAAGGCGCCGAGCAAGGCGCCCTCCGCCGCGCGCTCGATATCGGCGTCGGCCAATACCAGCATCGGATTCTTGCCGCCCAGCTCCAGCCCCAAGCGCGTCATATTGTCCAGCGCGGCGTGGCCGACGGTCTTGCCCACCTCGGTGGAGCCGGTGAAACTGACCTTGCCCACCAGCGGATGACCGGCCAGCGCCTGGCCGACGCTGGCTCCAGGCCCGGTCACCACATTCACCACCCCCGGCGGCACCCCGGCCTGCTGCACCAGCTCCGCCAGCCGCAGCGCGGTCAACGGCGTTTCGCTGGCCGGTTTCAACACCACCGAGCAACCAGCGGCCAAGGCCGGCACCAGCTTCCAAACCGCGATCATCAAAGGGAAATTCCACGGCACGATGCCGACGGCCACGCCTATCGGCTCGCGCCGGGTGAACGCGGTGAAGCGCGCGCCCGGCGGCGCCGGAATCGACACCTCCATGGTTTCGCCGGTGATCTTGGTGGCCCAGCCGGCCATGTAGCGGACGAACTCGATGGAACCGCCGACCTCGATTGCCCGCGCCAGCTGGATGGACTTGCCCTGGTTCAGGGTTTCCAACTGCGCCAGTTCCTCAGCGTGTGCTTCCAGCAAGTCCGCCAGCCGCAGCAGGATGCGTTCGCGCTCGGCCGGCCGCAGCCCGGACCAGGCGCCGCTGGCAAAAGTGCGCTGCGCGCTCTGCACCGCCGCGTCCGCGTCGGCGGCGTCGCCGGCCGCAACGCTGGCGATCACCGCGCCGCTGGCCGGGTTGCGCACCTCGCTGCGCCGTCCCGACAGCGCCGGCCGCGACCCGCCGTCAATCCACAAGCCGTGCTCGCGCTGCAGAAAGTCCTGCACCGCCGCCAGCACCGGCACCAGTTGCTGATCCATGCTCGTCTCCTTGGTTTACCCAGCCTGCCGCCGCTCAATCCCGGACGGCGATGGCCCAATATACGCATGGGCGCCGCGGCGGCTGATCCCAAATCGGCAAAGCGCAAAGCCCGCTCCGCGCATTGCGGCGCAGCATGTCGCGCATGGGAAACACCAAGCAAAAACAATGATTAAGCACCCATTCTCAACTGGACATTTCGATTTCAATAACATATTAATCATCTGATAATCGACAGACGGAACCAGCGGCGGACATTCCGCCGCCACAGCAAAAACCGTCTCATCCACCGGAGAAGACAGATGATTGCCGCAGCCAGTTGTTTCGACGACGCCCACCTGCACGCCGAGGCCCTGCCCGGCTGGCAGCAGCTGTACAGCCAGATCAGCGGCGGCCGCTTCCAGAGCGCGCTGAGCCGCCTATGCGCGGCGCGCCTGGACGTGTTCCGCGAAAGCTTCAACCAGCGCGTGGTGCAGCAGGGGCGCGCGCCCGGCGGCATGGCGCATTTCGCGATACCGATACAAGCGCCGTCGCCGCTGAGCCTGCAAGGCGTGGCCGTGCCCAGCGACGCGCTGATGGTGCTGCGCGGCGGCGAGGACTTCGTGTTCCACCTGCCGCCCGGCGCGGACTCCATCCAGGTATCCCTGCCTTATGAGGATTTGGCCGAGCTGACGCCGGAATTGTGCGCCGTCGTGCGCGAGGCGCGCGGCAAGACGCCGGTGTTCACCGCGCGCCCGGATGCGCTGCAGGCCCTGCGCGCGCTATTGACCGGCCTGTTCGAGCAAGCGCGGCGGCGGCCGGAATTGCTGGACTTCGCCGGCAATCAGAAAGTGATCCGACACCAGTTGCTGGGCCTGCTGCAAGAGGCGCTGGCCGACGGCGGGCTGCGCGAGCGCCGCGACGACCTCACTTACGCCACGCATTGCGACATCGTGCGGCGCAGCCAGGCGCTGGCGCTGGCCAAGCCGGACGAACCGGTGACGGTGCTGGAGCTGTGCAGCCGCCTGCGCGTCAGCCGCCGCACGCTGCAAAACAGCTTCCAGCGGGTGGCCGCCACCACGCCGGTGGATTATCTGCGCTCGATCCGCCTCAACGCGGTGCGCCGCCAATTGCTGCAGGCCGGCCCCGGCCGCAGCGTGCGCGAAGCGGCCGGCAACTGGGGCTTTTATCATCTGGGCCATTTCGCCAGCGACTATCGCAAGCTGTTCGGCGAATTGCCCTCCCATACGCTGGAGCGCGGCCAGGCCCACCAGGCGGCGCCGCGCGCCGCTCACGCATGGCCGGTCCGGTAGCCACTGGGCGTCAGCCCGGTCTGCCGCAGGAAGAAACGCGAGAAATACGCCGGGTCCTTGAAGCCCAGTTCGTAGGCGATCGCATGCACCGACGCATTGGAGAAGATCAGCAGGCGCTTGGCCTCCAGCAGCAGCCGCTCATAGACCAGCTGCTTGGATGACAGGTCCGCCAGCCGGCGACAGATGTCGTTCAGTCGCGCCGCGCCGACGCCCAGTTCCGCCGCGTAGCGCTCCAGCCCCCAGTGCTCGCGGTAACGCGCGTCGATCAAGGCGTTGAAACGGTGATACAGCTGCAAATCGCCGCGCGGCGCGCGGCGACGCCCGCCGTCCGGCCGCGGCTGCTGAGCCAGCCTCTGCACGTCGATCAGGATCAATTGCGCCAGCGCCCGCTGCGCCAGCCCACCGCCCGGACGCCGCGCCATGCCCTCCTGTTGCAGCTGGGCCAGCCGCTGCGGCAGCCGCCCGCCTATCTCCGCCGCCGCCGGCACAGCGGCCAGCTCCACGCTGAACGGCGCGTCCAGCGCCGGCAGCCCCGCCTCCGCCAGCCAGTCATGCGCCAGCTCCTGGCGCAGGGTCAGCACATGGCCGTCGGCGTCGGCGCCGGTGATGAAGGCGTGCGGCACCGTCGGCGGCGTCAGGAACAATAGCGGCGCCCGCGCCTGGTAGTGCACCTCCTCCAGGTAGAGCCGGATATCGCCACTGGCCAGATAGTGCAGCTGAAGGCAGCGATCGTGCCGGTGCACCGGCATGTTGCGGCCGAAGAAAGCCGCCAGCCGGCCAAAGGACTCGCAATGGATGTCGACGGATTCGCACGGGCTGTCGTAAGCCTTGCCGATGTCGATATTCGGTATCCGCGCGCCGGCATCGCGCTGGCTTTTGCCCATCTCATGCCTCCTTGTGACTTTTTCGCCATAGTCCCAGCCGCGGGCGCCAATCGCGCCGAATCAGGCTGGCGGCATGGCCTCGCATGCCCTTTGGCCCTTGACCGCGCCGCGCGCTCCAGGTTTCCGTCCGGGTGTTATCCGCAGTGCAACATCGATAAGCATTGACAGGCCGCTGTCATCGCCGCTATAAACTTTAACATATTAATGAATATTTTAATCAGCGTGCTTCCACTTCAATAACAAGGAGTTAAAAAATGCCATTGGCCAGTCTTGCCATGGAGCAGCGCCCCGCCGCAGTATATGGCGCGGCGCTTAACCACCGGCGCTTGCAACAGGCGCTGGCGGCGGATTTTGAACAGCCGCCCTACCAAGGTCCGCCGCGGGCGCCGGTATTGTTCGTCAAGCCGCACAACACCCTCAGCGCCGCCGGCTCGCCCATTCCCTGCCCCGCAAGCGACGCCGTCTATGCCGGCGGCGCGCTGGCGGTACGCATCGCCCGCGACGCCTGCCGCGTGAACGCGGCCGACGCGCTGTCCCATGTCGGCGGCTACGCGGTGGTCAACGAAGTCAGCCTGGCGGAAACCAGCTTCTACCGGCCGGCGATCCAGGCCAAGTGCCGCGATGGCTTCTGCCCGATCGGCCCCGAGGCCGGCCCCGACGCGATCGATCCGCAGCGGGTGCAGGTGCGCACCTATGTCAACGGCGCGCTGGTGGAAACCAATGACAGCGCCGACTGGCTGCGCGGCGTCGCCCAACTGATCGCCGACGTCAGCCAGTTCCTCACCCTCTACGCCGGCGATCTGCTGATCGTGGCCACGCCTCCGCGCGGCGCGCGGCTGCGTCCCGGCGACACCGTGGCGGTGGAGATAGACGGCATAGGCCGCCTGGAAAACATCGTCACCTCCGAGGAGGAACCGCGATGAAACACGCCCGCATCCGTTACCAGGGCCAGATCTGGCGCGCGCAAGCCGACGCCGACGGCGCGCTCTTGCTGCCGGACGGCCGCCGCCTGGGCGAGACCGAGGTGGAATGGCTGCCGCCCTGCCATGGCACCCTGTTCGCGCTGGGCCTCAACTACGCCGACCACGCCGCGGAACTGGACTTCAAGCCGCCCAGCGAGCCGCTGGTGTTCCTGAAGACGCCCGCCACGCTGACCGGCCATCGCCAATATTCGATGCGCCCGGACAATGTTGAATATATGCACTACGAGTGCGAATTGGTGGCGGTGATAGGCAAGACCGCGCGCAAGGTGGGCCGAGCCCAGGCAATGGACTATGTGGCCGGCTACACCGTGTGCAACGACTACGCGGTGCGCGACTATCTGGAAAACTACTACCGGCCGAATCTACGGGTGAAGAACCGCGACGGCCTGACCCCCATCGGCCCCTGGCTGGTGGACCGCGACGAGGTACCCGATCCGCACAGCCTGGAGCTGGCCACCCATGTCAACGGCCGCCGGGTCCAGAGCGGCAATACCCGCGACATGGTGTTCGACATCCCCCACCTGATCGAATACCTGTCCGCCTTCATGACGCTGCAGCCGGGCGACATGATCGCCACCGGCACGCCCCAAGGCCTGTCCGACGTGCGCCCCGGCGACGAAGTCGTCGTGGAAGTCGAGGGCGTCGGGCGGCTGCTCAATCACATCGTCAGCGAAGCGGACTGGCTTGCCCGCCAGGCCGCAATCAAGGAGCCAGCATGATCAAGCACTGGATAGACGGCCGCGAAGTGGCCAGTCAGCACAGCTTCACCAATTACAATCCGGCCACCGGCGCCGCCATTTGCGAAGTGGCCGCAGGTGGCGCCGCGGAAGTGAACCTGGCGGTGGCCGCCGCCAAGGCCGCCTTTCCCAAGTGGGCGGCCACCCCGGCCAAGGAACGCGCGCGGCTGATGCGCAAGCTGGGCGAGCTGATCCAGCGCGAAGTGCCGCTGCTGGCGGAACTGGAAACCCTGGACACCGGCCTGCCCATCCACCAGACCCGCAATGTGCTGATCCCGCGCGCCTCGCACAATTTCGACTTCTTCGCCGAAGTCTGCACCCGCATGAACGGCCACAGTTATCCGGTGGACGAGCAGATGCTGAACTACACGCTGTACCAGCCGGTGGGCGTGTGCGCGCTGGTGTCGCCGTGGAACGTGCCCTTCATGACCGCCACCTGGAAGACCGCGCCCTGCCTGGCGCTGGGCAATACCGCGGTGCTGAAGATGTCCGAGCTATCCCCGCTGACCGCCAATGAACTGGGCCGGCTGGCGCTGGAAGCCGGCATTCCGCCCGGCGTGTTCAACGTGGTGCAGGGCTATGGCGCCGACGCCGGCGAGGCGCTGGTGCGCCATCCGGACGTGCGCGCGGTGTCCTTCACCGGCGGCACCACCACCGGACAGCGCATCATGCAGAACGCCGGGCTGAAGAAATACTCGATGGAGCTGGGCGGCAAATCGCCGGTGCTGGTGTTCGACGACGCCGACTTCGATCGCGCGCTGGACGCGGCGCTGTTCACCATCTTCTCCCTCAATGGCGAGCGCTGTACCGCCGGCAGCCGCATCTTCGTGCAGAACGGCATCTACGACCGCTTCGTCGCGGAATTCGCCGCCCGCGCCCAGCGGCTGATCGTCGGCGATCCGCAAAACCCCGACACCCAGGTGGGCGCCATGATCTCCCGCCAGCACTACGACAAGGTCACCGGCTATATCCGCATGGGCCTGGAAGAAGGCGCGCGGCTGGTGGCCGGTGGCCTGGAACGCCCGGCCGGCCTGGCGGACACGCTGGCCGCCGGCAACTTCATCCGCCCCACCGTGTTCGCCGATGTCGACAACCGCATGCGCATCGCCCAGGAGGAAATCTTCGGCCCGGTGGCCTGCCTGCTGCGCTTTGACGACGAGGCCGACGCGCTGCGCCTGGCCAACGACATCGACTACGGCCTGGCGTCCTATGTCTGGACCCAGGACATCGGCAAGGCGCACCGGCTGGCGCGCGGCATCGAGGCCGGCATGGTCTTCATCAACAGCCAGAACGTGCGCGATCTGCGCCAGCCCTTCGGCGGCGTCAAGGCCTCCGGCGTCGGCCGCGAAGGCGGTGAATACAGCTTCGAGGCCTTTGCCGAGGTGAAGAACGTCTGCGTCTCCATGGGCGGCCACTTCATTCCGCGCTGGGGCGCGGAGCAAGCCTGACGCGGCGCCGGAGCCAAGGCCGCGCAGACGGCCGGCCCGGCGCGACACCAAACCCAGCAGCGAGACTGCGCCGGCCCGCGGCCAGTCGCACCGAGGAGAATGCAATGGGAACCCTAGCCCTGGCGGCCAAGATCACTCACGTGCCGTCCATGTATTTGTCGGAACTGCCCGGCCCGCATCAAGGCTGCCGCCAGGCGGCGATAGACGGCCACAAGGAGATCAGCCGCCGCTGCCGCGAACTGGGCGTGGACACCATCGTGGTGTTCGACACCCACTGGCTGGTCAATTCCGGCTACCACGTCAACTGCGCGCCGGCTTTCGAAGGCGTATACACCAGCAACGAGCTGCCGCACTTCATCAAGAACATGCCCTACGCCTACCCGGGCAACCCCGCGCTGGGCAAGCTGCTGGCCGAGGCCGCCACCGCCGCCGGCGTGCACACCCGCGCCCACGACGCCACCACGCTGGCGCTGGAATACGGCACCTTGGTGCCGATGCGCTATATGAACGCCGACCAGCACTTCAAGGTGGTGTCGGTGGCCGCGCTGTGCACGGTGCACGACCTGGCCGACAGCGCGCGGCTGGGCGCGGCGATGCGCGAGGCGGTGGAGCGCGATTACGACGGCCGCGTCGCCTTTTTCGCCAGCGGCTCGCTATCGCACCGCTTCGCCCAGAACGGCACCGCCGACCAATACCTGCACAAGCCCTGGAGCCCCTTCCTCGAGAGCATGGACCAGGAAGTGGTGGAAATGTGGCGGCGCGGCGACTGGCAGACCTTCTGCCGCATGCTGCCGGAGTACGCCGAGAAGTGCCACGGCGAGGGCTTCATGCACGACACCGCGATGCTGCTGGGCGCGCTGGGCTGGGACGGCTACCGCGGCCGCGCCGAAATCATCACCCCCTATTTCGGCAGCTCCGGCACCGGCCAGATCAATGTGGTGCTGCCGGTGGAGCCGCAAGGAGAGCGCCATGCCGCACTTCACCGTTGAATGCACCGACAACCTGCGCGAGCAGGCCGACCTGCCCGGCCTGTTCCGCCAGGTGCACGACTGCCTGGCCGCCAGCGGCCTGTATCCGCTGGCCGGCATCCGCAGCCGCGCCCACTGGCTGGACACCTGGCGCATGGCCGACGGCGAAGCCGACTACGCCTTCGTCCACTGTCGGCTGCAGATCGGCAGCGGCCGCAGCGAGACGCAGCGCCGCGCCACCGCCGAACAGGTATTCGCGCTGATCCAGCGCCACTTCGAGCCGCTGTTCGCCCAGCGCTACCTGGCGCTCAGCTTCGAACTGACCGAGCTGTCCGCCACGCTCAACTTCAAGCACAACAATGTGCATCAACGCTTCCGCCAGCCCTCCTGAGGACCCCGCATGCTGAGCCAAGACCAGATCCGCGGCATCGCCTGCCGCCTGCACGACGCCGAGCGCGAGCGCCGGCAGATCCGCCAGATCTCGCTGGACCACCCCGACATCACCATCGAGGACGCCTACGCCATCCAACGCTGCTGGGTGGACCTCAAGCTGGCGGAAGGCCGCAAGCTCAAGGGCCACAAGATAGGCCTGACCTCGCGCGCGATGCAGATGTCCTCGCAGATAGACGAACCCGACTACGGCGCGCTGCTGGACGATATGTTCTTCCACGACGGCGCCGATATTCCGGTGTCGCGCTTCATCGTGCCGCGGGTGGAAGTGGAACTGGCCTTCATCCTGGGCCGGCCGCTGTCCGGCCCCGGCGCCACGCTGTTCGACGTCTACGACGCCACCGAATACGTGATTCCGGCGCTGGAAATCATCGACGCGCGCAGCCAGTCCATAGACCCGGACAGCCAGCGCCCGCGCAAGGTGTTCGACACCATAGCGGACAACGCCGCCAACGCCGGCGTGGTGCTGGGCGGCCGCCCTATCCGCCCGCGCGAGCTGGACCTGCGCTGGGTGGCCGCATTGATGTACCGCAACGGCGTGATCGAGGAATCCGGCGTCGCCGCCGCGGTGCTGAACCACCCGGCCAACGGCGTGGCCTGGCTGGCCAACAAGCTCGCGCCCTTCGACGTCGAACTCAAGGCCGGCCAGGTGATCCTGGCCGGCTCCTTCACCCGGCCGGTGCCGGCGCGCGCCGGCGACACCTTCCACGTCGACTACGGCCCGCTGGGCGCGATCAGTTGCCGCTTCGTCTGAACCCGCTCGAGGAACCGCCATGCAACTCCCCGCCAACCCCTTCAAGGCCGCGCTGCGCGACGGCCGCAGCCAGATCGGCCTGTGGCTGGGCCTGGCCAGCCCCTACAGCGCCGAGCTGCTGGCCGGCGCCGGCTTCGACTGGCTGCTGATAGACGGCGAACACGCGCCCAATGAGCTGAACGATGTGCTGCTGCAACTGCAGGCCATCGCTCCCTATCCCTGCCACCCGGTGGTGCGCGCCGCCAGCAACGACCCGGTGCGCATCAAGCAATTGCTGGATATCGGCGCGCAAACGCTGATGCTGCCCATGGTGCAAAGCGCGGCGGACGCCGCGCAGGCGGTAGCGGCCACCCGTTATCCGCCGCGCGGCATCCGCGGCGTGGGCAGCGCGCTGGCGCGCGCCTCGCGCTGGAACCGCGTGCCGGACTACCTGACGCGTGCCGACAGCGAAATCTGCGTGCTGGTCCAGGTGGAAACCCGGCGCGGTCTGGCCGAGCTGGACGCCATCGCCGCCACCGACGGCGTGGACGGCGTGTTCATCGGCCCGGCCGACCTCGCCGCCGACATGGGCCATCCCGGCCGGCCCGACCACCCGAACGTGCGCGCGGCGATAGACGACGCCATAGTCCGCATCCAGCGTCACGGCAAGGCCGCCGGCATCCTGATGGCCGACGAGGCCCAGGCGCGCCGCCTGCTCGAACTGGGCGCCCGCTTCGTCGCCGTCGGCGTCGACACCACCTTGCTGGCGCGCCGCGCCGAAGCGCTGGCCGCCGCCTTCACACCGGCGGCGGCCCCGCCGGACGGTTCCAGCTACTGAACCACGGCGCGGCGACCACACAATAACAAGGCGCCGCGCTCCGCCGCCAGTCGGCACCACCCCGAGGAGAACGCAAGATGAAGCATCCCCACCCCGGCGCGCCCGCCAATGCGCGCAAAGTCGCCTACGCCACCGTGATCGGCACCGCCATCGAGTGGTACGACTTCTTCATTTACGCCAGCGCCGCCGGGCTGGTGTTCAACAAATTGTTCTTCGCCCCGGCCGGAGAGCAGTTCGCCACTCTGATCGCCTTCGCCTCCGTCGGCGTCAGCTTTCTGTTCCGCCCATTGGGCGCCTTTCTCGCCGGCCATTACGGCGACCGGCTGGGCCGGCGCGCGATGCTGGTGCTGACCCTGGTGCTGATGGGCGCCTCCACCGCGCTGATCGGACTGCTGCCCACCTATGACAGCGCCGGCCTGCTGGCGCCGCTGGCGCTGATCCTGTTGCGCGTGCTGCAAGGCATCTCCGCCGGCGGCGAATGGGGTGGCGCGGTGCTGATGGCGGTGGAACACGCGCCGCCCGGCCAGCGCGGCCGCTACGGCGCCTTTCCGCAGATAGGCGTGCCGCTGGGCCTGCTGCTGGCCTCGGGCGTGTTCGCGCTGATGAGCGGGGTGGTGTCCCCCGGCGACGCCTTCCTGGAATGGGGCTGGCGCGTGCCCTTCCTGTTCAGCGTGGTGCTGCTGTTCATCGGCCAATGGGTGCGCCGCTCGGTGGAGGAAAGCCCGGTATTCGAGGAAATCAAGGCGCGCAAGGCCGGTTCGCGCACCCCGGTGCTGGACCTGTTCCGCCATCACGCGCCGCTGGTGCTGCTGGCCGCGCTGGTGTTCGCCGGCAATAGCGCCGTCGGTTACATGACCACCGGCGGCTTCATCCAGAACTACACCACCGACCCGGCCGGCGCGCTGCGCCTGGAGCGCACCCCGGTGTTGCTAGCCGTCGCCTTCGCCTCCGCCTGCTGGATGGCCTTCACCTGGCTGGCCGGCGTCTGGTCGGATCGCATCGGCCGCCGCCGCGTCTACATCATCGGCTTCGGCGTGCAGTTGGCCGGCGTGCTGCTGTTGTTCCCGCTGGTGAACAGCGCCAGCCTGCCGGCGGTACTGCTGGCGCTGTGCCTGTTGTCGGTGGGCACCGGCCTGACCTATGGCGCGCAATCGGCGTTCTACGCCGAGCTGTTCCCCGCCTCGGTGCGCTTCTCCGGCGTATCCATCTCCTACGCGCTGGGCGCGATCCTGGGCGGCGCCTTCGCGCCGATGATAGCCAAGGCGCTGATCGCCCAGACCGGCTCCACCGCCGCTGTGGCCGCCTACCTGAGCGGCATGACGCTGATCGGCCTGGCCGCCGTGCTGCTGCTGCGCGACCGCCGCGACATCCCGCTGGGACCGGAACACGAAGCCGAGCAGGCCGCGTCGCCGATACGGCTGCCGCGCGCGCCGGCCACCGATATCCGTGGCGCCGGAATCTCATGAAAAGTACCAGCAATGGCTCGTAAGGTGCATTCCACTGCGCCATAAGGCTACCCATAATGCAAATTCGCTGAAGGTATTCATTATTATGCCGCCCGCCATGGATAGCGGGCCGCTTCAGCGCCATCAAGCACAAAGGAGACCACCATGCGCCATCCCAATCCCCTGCTGGAAACCCTGAGTCCCATCCTGCCCACCATCGCCGCCAACGCGCGCCGGGCGGAAGAAGAACGCACCGTGCCGCCGGAAAACGTCGCCCTGCTGAAAGGCATAGGCTTTCACCGCGCCTTCCAACCCAAGCAATACGGCGGCCTGGAAATCAGCCTGCCCGAGTTCGCCGACTGCGTGGCGACGCTGGCGGGTGCCTGCGCCAGCACCGCCTGGGCGATCAGCCTGCTGGCCACCCACAGCCACCAGATCGCGCTGTTTTCCGCCCAGCTGCAAGAGGAGGTCTGGGGCAGCAATCCGGACGCCACCGCCAGCAGCAGCATCGCGCCGCTGGGCCGGGCCGAAGCCGCGGACGGCGGCGTGCTGCTCAGCGGCGAAATGGGTTGGAGCAGCGGCTGCGATCACGCCGAATGGGCGATACTGGGCTTCCGCCGCCCGGGCGCCGACGGCAGCCCGCAGTACTGCTTCGCGGTGGTGCCGCGCGCGGATTATCAGATCCGCGACGACTGGCACGCCGCCGGCATGCAGGGCAGCGGCACCAAGACCCTGATCGTGCGCGACGTCTTCGTGCCGGAACACCGCATCGAGGCCGCCAAGGACATGATGGAAGGCCGCTCCGCCGGCTTCGGTCTGTACCCGGACAGCAAGATTTTCTACGCGCCCTACCGCCCCTATTTCGCCAGCGGCTTCTCCGCGGTCAGCCTGGGCGTGGCCGAACGCATGCTGCAAGTATTTAAGGAGCGCAGCCGCAATCGCATCCGCGCCTATACCGGCGTCCAGGTCGGCGCCGCCCTGCCCGCCTATATGCGGCTGGCGGAATCCACCCACCAGGTGCTGGCCGCGCGCGCCTTGCTGGAAGCCACCTGGCGCGAACACGCCGAACACGGCGTGGCCAAGCGCTACCCCAACGCTGAGACGCTGGCGTTCTGGCGCACCAACCAGGCCTATGCGGTGAAAATGTGCATCCAGGCGGTGGACCGCTTGTTCGAATCCATGGGCGGCAACTGCTGGCGGCTGGAGAACGAGGCGCAGCGGCTGTTCCGCGACGCGCACATGACCGGCGCCCACGCCTATACCGACTACGACGTCTGCGCGCAGATCCTCGGCCGCTCGCTGCTGGGACTGGAGCCGGACCCGGCCATGGTCTAAGAACCTGTTTACGATCTCGCGAGCTAAGGCGAGACAAGGCGAAAACGAGCGAAAAAGCGGAATGTACTGGTGGTACATGAGCATTTTTAGCTCGGTTTCAACGCCCATTTCTATCCATCCCGCCGACGCGCAGCAGATCGTAAACAGGTTCTAAGAACCTGTTTACGATCTCGCGAGCTAAGGCGAGACAAGGCGGAAACGAGCGAAAAAGCCGAATGTACGAGTGGTACATGAGCACTGAGCTCGGTTTCAACGCCGTATCGCCGACGCGCTGCAGATCGTAAACAGGTCAAAGTCTCGCTCTAGCTCGCGAGATCGTGAACAGGCTTCAAACCGCCCTCTCCGCTCCCCACCCGCGCCGTCCCGGCCTTGCGCCGGGCGGCCCCGAGGACACGCCATGAACGCACCCGCCCCTGCCCACGACGCGCGCGCGCTGCGCCGCGCGCTCGGCAACTTCGCCACCGGCGTCACCGTCGTCACCGCTGCCGCGCCGGACGGCGAACGCGCCGGCGTCACCGCCAACAGCTTCAACTCCGTCTCGCTGGACCCGCCGCTGGTGCTGTGGAGCCTGGACAAGCGCTCGGCCAGCCATCCGGTGTTCGCGCAGGCCAGCCACTTCGTCGTCCACGTGCTGGCCGCCGACCAGATCGAACTGTCCAACCGCTTCGCCCGCGCCGCCGCCGACAAGTTCGCCGGCCTGGAACCGGAGGCCGGGCGCGGCGGCGCGCCGCTGCTGGACGGCTGCGCCGCCCGCTTCCATTGCCGGCTGCACCAGCAGTTGGACGGCGGCGATCACTGGATTCTGTTGGGCCTGGTCGAAGCCTTCGACGACTTCGGCGCCGCGCCGCTGCTCTACCACCAGGGCATGTATGCCGCCGCGCTGCCGCGCAGCCGGCCGGCCACCGCAGCGGAACCGCTGCCGGGCTGGCTGGGCGACAATCTGCTCTACCTGCTGACCCAGGCGCTGCAGGCCTACCAGGCCAGCTATCAGCCGCGCCAGCTCGCCACCGGGCTCAGTAGCGGCGAGGCGCGCATGTTGCTGGTACTGGAGCAGCATTCCGGCCTGGATGCCTGCGCGTTGCAGCGCGAGGTGGCGATGCCGGCGACGGAAATAGAACTGGCCGAAATGGTATTGCTGCGCAAAGGGCTGCTGGCGCGCGGCGACACCGGCCATGAACTGACGGCGCTCGGCCGTGAACAAGCCGCCACGCTGTGGCGCATCGCCAGACAACAGCAGCAAGATATCCAGTCCGGGCTGGACGAGCAGGACCTGGCCGCCTGCAAGCGCGTGCTGCGCGCGCTGATCCAACAAGGCTAAACCCTCCTGCCGGCGCGTCCGCGGCGGTCGAGGCCCGTGGCGCGCCGGGTCGAGACCGCCGCGCGCGGCCCGCCGGACGACAGCCCCTTAGAGCCTGTTCACAGTCTCGCGAGCAAGAGCGAGACAAGGCGAAAACAAGCGAAAAAGCGGAATGTACAAGTGGTACACGGGCATTTTGAGCTTGGTTTCAACGCCCATTTATATCCATCCCGCCGAAGCGCAGCAGACTTTGAACAGGTTCTTAAATCCACATACCGGCCGTCTTCATCCTTTATCAAGGTGACGAGCAGCGGGCGCCGCTCACATTCTTTCCAAAACCCTGTGACCGCGTGGTCAACACGCCGCGCGGCCTGGTCCGTGGAGTGCGGCGACGTCAAGGCGCGCAGTGAAGGTAAGATCGGTTAACAAACCCCTGATACTGCGTTGCGCCGACTTGCCTCTGCCGTGAAACCGACAATATTAGCCGCTCTAATCAGTTTCAGCGCGGCTTGCCTTAAAATTAAACTCCGTGATCAGCATGCCCAGAACAATCAACCCTGCCCCCAATAAATTCAAAGGCGATAACCGATCACCTGCCAGAAAATAAGCAAAAACACCACCAAAAAGCGGTTCCAACACAATGATCAATGCGATTCGATTAGGTGACGAGGCAACCTGGGCCTGGGTCTGCACATAAAAACCGACTGCCGTTCCCAATAGGGCAATAACAAGAATCGCATTAATCGTCTCGCTTCGAAAGGGAAGCGCAAACTCATTCAATGCCAACGACTGCAGCAAGGATAAGCCTCCCACAACCGCGACCTGGACAAAGGCGATATTTAACACCCTCGCTGTTTTGCTGGCCTTGGACAAAATAACAATATGCAAAGCAAATGAAACCGCGCAGAGCACAACCAGCAGATCTCCCCAATGCATGACCAGATTTTTCAAGGTCAGCAAGGCAAGCCCAATCGTCGCCGTGGCTGCGCCGAGTAGCTGACGTTTTTCCGGGCGGGTCTTTAACAGCCAATAAGCAAACAGCGGGGTGAAGACAACGGCTAATCCAGTAATAAAGCTAGCATTGGAGGCGGTGGTGTAAGCCAATCCCTTGGTTTGAAACAAGAAGGCCAAATATAACGCAAGCCCGGCGGCAATACCCCCGCCAATATCCTGCCGAGAGAATCGACTCCCTTTTAGCAACACCACCATCAGCATCACCAGCGCAGCGATGAGAAACCGATAGGCATTAAACGCTGAGTCGCTCAGATAGCGTAGCGCATCATGAATGGCAACAAACGACCATCCCCATAAGGCAGTGACTAAAATCAGCGCGGCTTCCCATCCTTGCCTGTGATTGCATGGATCAAGCTTACTCATGGGTTTTTCTTTCCGACTAAGCAACAATGTGTGGAAGAAATTTGCAATAGGCTAGCAACTTGCTCTTCATCGCGAAAGTTGGGAGCGCTAGGTCTGCGGCAGGCAGCGGTCCCCCGGACTTCATCTCGGAGCGGGAGACGCAGCTGGATTGCGCAGAAATCCCAATCATGCGGAATCTCGATGACGGCGCGGTGAAGAAGAAAGAAAACGCGTAAGCGCTGGAGCGTGGCTCCGCCAAGAAAAAGCCGGGCGCAAGCGCCCGGCCGTGTTTGTCCCCACATCAACTCGCTACCGCGGAGGCTAGCCGGCGGCCAGACTGGAACCCCGCACCACCAGCCGCCCGCTCAACACCACCTTGCGCGTTGGCCGCTGCGGCTGTTCCAACCGTTCCAGCAACATCGCCATCGCCGCGCGGCCGATCTCGTCCACCGGCTGCTCTATCACCGTCAGCCCCGGCCCCGCCAGCTCGGTCCAGCTGTCGTTGTCGAAACCGGCCAACGCCAGTTGCCGCGGCAGTTCCAGGCCCAGCTCACGCACCGCGCGCATCGCGCCCAATAGCAGCAAGCCGTTGCTGATCACCAGCGCCCGCGGCGCCTCCGCCTCTGTCAGCCAGGCGGACACCGCCTGCTGCGCCGCCTCCGCCGTGGGCGCGACGAAACGCGCCGGCGCGTCCAGCCCGGCCGCCGTCAGCGCCGCGGCAAAGCCGGCGTGGCGTTCCGCGCCAGTGCTGCTGGTGTTGCCGAACAGGCCGCCGATGCGCTCATGGCCCTGCTCGCGCAGATGGTCCACCAACAAACCGGCGGCGGCGGCATTGTCCAGCACCACCGCGTCGGCCGCGCCGCCTGGCGCGGCGCGGTCTATCAGCACCACCGGGAAACCCAGCGCCTGCGCGTCCAGCGCTTCCGCCGTCGCGCGGGTGGCGGCGAAGATCACCCCGGTCACGCGCTCCTCCTGCATCAGCCGAAGGTACATCGCCTCCTTGTCAGGGTTCTCGTCGGTATTGCATAGAATCACTCGCATGCCGGCCTGATAGGCCACATCCTCCACCGCGCGGCTGACCGCGGTGAAGAAGGGGTTGCGGATGTCGGACACGATCAGGCCTATCGTGTCGCTGTGCTGCGAGCGCAGCCGCCTGGCCGACAGATTGGGCCGATAGCCGGTGGCGGCGATGGCCGCCGCCACCTTGGCTTTCAGCCCCTCGCTCACCGGGCCGTCGGCCAAGGCCCGCGACACCGTGGCCACCGACACGCCCGCCGCCCGCGCCACATCCTTGATGCTGACCGTCATATGAAATCGTTTTCTTAGCCGTAATCCGGGTTAAATGCCAGCAAGCATACTCTGAAAACACCATTTTACAACATGGTATCTTGCGACATCGCAAATCTGTAGCGGCAGCGACTGCGCCATATTGACAGTCAAAATGTAATCGTTTTCAATGCACTCAGCTCATGAGCCGGTCAAGCCACCGTTAAAGACGGATGGCGGAAACCAGGCCTATCCGCTAAGCACTGTATTGAACAGCTCCCAAGAGCGTGTCTACGATCTCGCGAGCTAGGACAAAACAAGGCTTTGCGGCTGAGATGAATATTCCGAGGGTGTTCTCAGCGCCGCATCGCCAAAGCGCAGCAGGCTTTGAACAGGTTCTATGAACCTGTTCGCGGCCCTCAAGCGTACCGGGCCAGAGCCGCCCCCCTGAACAGATAGATAGAGACCGCCATGCACGACACCGGATCGCCTTCCTCCCTGATCCAGCCGGAACTGATCCGGCTGGCTTGCCAGCCCGCCGACAAGGAGGCCGCCATTCGGCTGGCCGGTCAATTGCTGGCCGACGCCGCCTGCATAGACCCGGCCTATATCGACAGCCTGCTGCGACGCGAGGCAGTGGCCAACACCTTTCTGGGCAACGGCCTGGCCATCCCGCACGGCATGGTGGAAGACCGCCAGCTGATCCGCCGCACCGGCATCGCCATCGTGCAGATTCCGGACGGGCTGGAATGGAACCCCGGTCAGCACACCCGCCTGGTCTTCGCCATCGCCGCCCAGTCCGACGAACACATCACCCTGCTGCGCCGGCTGACCCGGCTGCTGCAAGACCAGGTACGGCTGGAACAGCTGTTCACCACCGCGGATCCGGCCCGGATGCTGGCGCTGCTGGAGGAGAGCCCGGCGCCGGTGCCAGACGCCGACGCCGCGGCGGCCGACCTGGCCGAGCGCGCGCAATGGATAGTCGACTACCCCAACGGCCTGCACGCGCGCCCGGCCGCGCAATGGGTGGAGGCTGCGCGCCGTCACGCCGCCCAACTGCAAGTGCGCCACGGCCAGGACGCCGCCGACGCCAAGAACCTGATCAGCCTGCTACAGCTGGGCCTGCGCCACGGCGATACCGTGACCGTGTCCGCCCAGGGCCAGGACGCCGCCGCCGCATTGTCCGGCCTGCTGGCCGCGATGCGCGACGCCTCGGCCCAGGAACAGACCGACGCCGCGCTGGCCGCGCAAAAAGCGCAACTGCTGGCGGCGCAGCAGGGCTGGACCCCGCCCGGCCGGCCGCTGTCCATCGCCGGCGTCGCCGCCAGCCCCGGCCTCGCCATCGGCCGCGTGCGCGTGCTGCAGGCCGGCCGTCTGAACGTGCCGGACCGCCCGGTGGCTCTGGGCGAGGGCGGCGACCGCCTGCACGCGGCGCTGAACGCCACCCGCGCCGAACTGACCGAACTCTCCGCCGCCACCGCCGCCAAGCTGGGCCAAGCAGAGGCCGGCATTTTCCGCGCCCAGGCCGAACTGCTGAGCGACACCGATCTGATCACCCTGGCCTGCCAACTGATGGTGGCCGGCCACGGCGTGGAATGGGCCTGGCACCAGGCGGTGGAACGCATGGCGGAACGGCTGGCCGCGCTCGGCAATCCGCTGCTGGCGGCGCGCGCCGCCGACCTGCGCGACGTCGGCCGCCGCGTGCTGCGCCAGCTGGACCCTGCGCTGAACGGCGCCACCCTGGCCGATATCGACGGCGACGACTGCATTCTGCTGGCGGCCGACCTCACCCCGTCCGACACCGCCAGCCTGGACACCGGCCGCGTGCGCGCGCTGGCCACCGCTCAGGGCGGCCCCACTTCGCACACCGCCATCCTGGCGCGCACCCTGGGCCTGCCGGCGCTGGTGGCCGGCGGCCCGGCGCTGCTGGACATCGCCGACGGCACCCCGGCCATTCTGGACGGCATCGGCGGCCGCCTCTACCTGAATCCGGGCGCCGCGGACCTGGCCTCCGCCCGCGCCTGGCAGGACGCTCAACTGCTGACCTTGCAGCAGCAAGCCGAGCAAAGACAGCGTCCGGCGCAAACCACCGATGGCCACCGCGTGGAAATCGCCGCCAATATCAACCGCCCGGACCAGGTGGCGGCCGCGCTGGACGCCGGCGCCGAGGGTGTGGGCCTGATGCGCACCGAATTCCTGTTCCTGGAGCGCGAGCAGGCGCCCAGCGAGGATGAACAATTCCACACCTATAGCGCGATGATGGCGGCGCTGGACGGCCGGCCGCTGATCGTGCGCGCGCTGGACATAGGCGGCGACAAGCAGGTGGATTACCTGAAGCTGCCGGCCGAGGAAAACCCCTTCCTCGGCATGCGCGGCTCGCGCCTGCTGCTGCGCCGCCGCGATCTGCTGGAACCGCAGCTGCGCGCGCTCTACCGCGCCGCCCGCGGCGGCAAGCCGCTGGCCATCATGTTCCCCATGATCACCTCGCTGAAGGAAATCACCCGCCTCAAGGGCTGGTGCGAAGGCATACGCCGCGAACTGGACGCGCCGGAAGTGCCGCTGGGCATCATGGTGGAAGTGCCGGCCGCGGCCCTGCTGGCCGATCAGCTTGCCGACTACGTGGACTTCTTCTCCATCGGCACCAATGATCTGACCCAGTACACGCTGGCGATGGACCGCCAGCACCCGGAGCTGGCCGCCGAGGCCGACAGCCTGCACCCGGCGGTGCTGCGGCTGATCCGCCAGACCGTGGCCGGCGCCGCCCGCCGCCAGCGCTGGGTCGGCGTCTGCGGCGGCATCGCCGGCGACCCCTTCGGCGCGGCGCTGCTGACCGGCCTGGGCGTGTCCGAGCTATCAATGAGCCCGCGCGACGCCGCCGCGGTCAAGGCCAAGCTGTGCGCCAACAGCCTGCAGACACTGCGCGAGCTGGCGGAACAGGCGCTGGCCTGCGACAGCGCCGACGAAGTGCGCATGCTGGCGCGGGAGCTGTCATGAGCGCGCGCGTCTATACCGTCACGCTGAACCCGGCGCTGGACCAGACCGTGACCCTGGAGCGGCTGACGCCCGGCGCGGTCAACCTGGCGCAAAGCGCCAGCAGCAACGCCGGCGGCAAGGGCGTCAATGTGGCCAGCTGCCTGGCCGACTGGGGCGCGCCGGTCAGCGCCTGCGGCCTGCTGGGCCGCAATAACGGCGAAGCCTTCGAACAACTGTTCCAGGCCAAGGGCATCGCCGACCGCATGCTGCGCCTCCCCGGCGACACCCGGATCAATATCAAATTGGCCGAGCTCGCCGGCGGCGACACCACCGACATCAATCTGCCCGGCATCGCCGCCGACGCCGCCGAGCTGGATCGAGTCAGCGCCGACCTGGAAGCCGCGCTGCGACCCGGCGACATCGTCGCCCTGTGCGGCAGCCTGCCGCCCGGCCTGCCGGCCGACGGCTACGCCCGCCTGCTGCGCAGCCTGCGCCCGCTAGGCGCGCGGCTGCTGCTGGACAGCAGCGGCGAGGCGCTGCGCCTGGCGCTGAACGGCGCCGCGCCGCCGCACTGCGTCAAGCCCAACCGCCAAGAACTGGAGCAATGGGCCGGCCGCAGCCTGCCCGACAGCGCCGCGCTGCTCGCCTGCGCGCGCGAACTGCTGCAAGCCGGCGTGGAACGGGTGGTGGTGTCGCTGGGCGCCGAAGGCGCGCTCTTCGTCGAGAACGGCCAGGCGCTGCTGGCGACGCTGCCGGCGCAGCGGCCGTTGAGCACGGTGGGCGCCGGCGACGCGCTGGTGGCCGGCCTGGCCGCCGGCTGGCGCGACGCGCTGGCGCTGCCCGCCGCCGCGCGGCTGGCGGTGGCCTTCGCCGCCGCCAAGCTGGCGCGGGTCGGACCGCATCTGCCGCCCGCGGAGCAAGTGCGCGCGCTGGCGGCCCAGGCCCAGCTACGCCATCTGGACTGAGAACCTGTTTACGATCTGCTGCGCGTCGGCGATACGGCGTTGAAACCGAGCTCAAAATGCTCATGTACCACCTGTACATTCCGCTTTTTCGCTCGTTTTCGCCTTGTCTCGCCCTAGCTCGCGAGATCGTAAACACGTTCTGAGAGCCTGTTTACGATCGGCCGCAACGAACAACACCAGAGGAAGACAACATGAACCTGCTCGCCATCATCGCCTCCGGCGACCGCAGCACCCAGGGCCGCCTGGCCGCGGAAGCGCTGCGTCAGGCCGCCCTGCAACAAGGACACCAGCTCAGCGTGGAACTGGACGGCGCGCCGCCGCTGAGCGACGCCGACATCGCCGCCGCGCATGGCCTGCTGCTGGTCGGCGCCGCCGCCCGCCCGGCGCTGGCCGCGCTGCCCAGCCGCGCCGTCAGCCTGGATCTGGCGCTGGCCGATCCCGCCGCCGCGCTGCGCCAAGCCGCCGATGCCGCCTTGAACCGGACGCCGGACGCCGCGCCGCTGTTCATCGTCGCCATCACCTCCTGCCCCACCGGCATCGCCCACACCTTCATGGCCACCGAAGGCCTGAGCCAGGCGGCCCAGGCGCTGGGACACCGCATCCGCGTGGAAACCCAGGGCTCGGTCGGCGCGCAGAGCACGCTCAGCGCCGGCGAAATCGCCGAAGCCGACCTGGTGATCATCGCCGCCGACACCCAGGTGGAACTCGGCCGCTTCCACGGCAAGCGCCTGTTCCAAAGCGGCACCAAGCCGGCCATCAGCGACGGCCAGGGCCTGCTGCGGCGCGCCCTCGCCGAGGCCGCGCCCCACCTGGGCGCCACCGCCGCGCCGGAAAAACCGGCCAGCGAGCGCAGCGGCCCGTACAAGCATCTGATGACCGGCGTGTCCTTCATGCTGCCCTTCGTCACCGCCGGCGGCATCATGATCGCGCTGGCCTTCGCGCTGGGCGGCATCTACGCCTTCGACGACGCCCACAAGGGCACGCTGGCCTGGGCGCTGTTCCAGATCGGCGCCAAATCCGCCTTCGCGCTGATGGTGCCCATCCTCGCCGGCTACATCGCCTACTCCATCGCCAACCGCCCGGGCATCGCGCCCGGCATGGTGGGCGGCATGCTGGCCGCCAGCCTGGGCTCCGGCTTTCTTGGTGGCATCATCGCCGGTTTCATCGCCGGCTACGGCACCGACTGGCTGAACCGCAAGATCCAGCTGGGCCGTAATCTGGACGGCCTCAAGCCGGTGCTGATTCTGCCGGTGCTGGGCTCGCTGCTGGTGGGCCTGTTGATGATCTACGTGATCGGCGGCCCGGTGGCCGCCTTGCTGGGCATGCTGACCGAGGCGCTGAAAAGCCTGCAGGGCAGCAGCGCGCTGGTGCTGGGCGCCATCATCGGCGCGATGATGGCCTTCGACATGGGCGGCCCGGTCAACAAGGCCGCCTACGCCTTCTCCACCGGCCTGATCGCCAGCCAGGTATATACGCCGATGGCCGCGGCCATGGCCGCCGGCATGACCCCGCCGCTGGGCATCGCGCTGGCCACCAAGCTGTTCGCCGACCGCTTCAGCGCCGACGAACGCGAGGCCGGCAAGGCCGCCGGCGTGCTGGGCCTGGCCTTCATCAGCGAAGGCGCCATTCCCTTCGCCGCGCGCGACCCGCTGCGGGTGATCCCGGCGCTGATGCTGGGCTCGGCCGTGGCCGGCGCCATTTCCATGCTGGCCGGCGTGGAGCTGAAAGTGCCGCATGGCGGCGTGTTCGTGCTGCCCATTCCCAACGCCGTCAGCCATCTGGGCTTCTATCTGCTGGCGCTGCTGGCCGGCACCGCCATCACCGCCCTGATGCTGCGCGCGCTGAAAAAGCCGGCGCCCGCGGCGGCGGCGACAGCCTAAGCCCCGCCACGCCAAGCCCGGCCCATCCGGCTACGGATGGGCTTTTTCATTCGCCATCGCCGCCCGCCTCCCCCTTGCCGCTGCGGCCGCTCCCGGCTATACCGACGAAGGGCGACGACGGCGGGAGCAACCATGAGGCGTGTGTTGAGCATGCTGTTGTTTTGCGGGGCGGCCTGGGCGGCTCCGCCGGCAACATGGCGCATCGCCGGCGATGTCCAGTTCGCGCCCTACAGCTATCAGGGCGAGGCCGATGCCAAGCCGCAGGGCCTGGACGTGGAGCTGGTGCAGGCGGTAATGGCGGAAACCCGAATTCCCTACCAGCTTCACCTCTATCCCTGGGAGCGTGTCAAACAGATGCTGGGCAACGGCGACGTGGACATGGCCTTCCAGTTCGCCGGCACCGCCGAGCGGCGCAACCAGTACGAGCTGGCTGGCCCGATACGCACCGGCCGCACCGTTTTCATGGTGCTGAAGCAGCACTCGCTGCAAAACTGGAGCACCCTGGGCGACCTCGCCCCCTTCACCGTCGGCCAGGTCCATGGCTATGCCTACGAATCCTCCTACGACAAGGCTCCGCTCAAGCGCGACGCCAGCGCCACCAATCCCGAGCAACTATTGCTGATGCTGCTGGCCGGCCGCATCGATCTGATCGTCGGCGATCGCGGCCAGCTGCTCTACTACGCGCGCCAGCTGCGCGCGCTGCCGCATGTGCGCATCCTGCCCAAGCCGCTGGTGGAAATGCCGCGCTTCGTCGCCTTCGCCAAGGGCGACAGCCGCGCCGCGGCGTTCAACGCCGCGCTGGCCCGGCTGCAGCAAAACGGAAAACTGCAAACGATTTACAACCACTGGCAGCAATGAACAGCCCGCTTCCAGGCGCGAAAAAGCCCGGCCGGCGCCGACAGGCGCCAAACCGGGCTTAAGCCGGACGATCTACAAGCAGCCGGCGGTGCCGCCGCCCACATTCAGCCTGGCCGCGGCATTGCCGCGCAAGGACATCACATTATCCTTCAAGGACTGCAGCCGGCGGCCGTTGAACTCGTGCGCCAGCTCGCGCGCCGCGCTGCCTTCCGCCTCCTCCGCCGCCTTGGGCAGATAGGATATCTTGATGTCGGACACATAGTCGGTCTGATTCGCCAATTGCTGGCGGATCACATTGTCGCAAGACGCGCACGGCGCCTGCGAAATATAGCCGACCATGCGGCCGCCACGCGGCACCGCGCCGTCCAGAATATCCTTCTCGAAGGTTTTCAAGGCCTTCAATTCCGCGTCCGTCGCCTGCTGGCCTATGGTGGCGGACAGCTTGCCGTTGGGTACGTTCACATTGGTGGCGGCCTTTTCCACGCTGCTCTGGCGCAGATAGCCGGGATAGGCCTTGTGGCCGGCGGAATTGGCCTCGTACAGCAAATCGGCGGTGTCCTGGCCGGACATCGCGTTGTAGACGCGGGTGCCGCCCGGATAGCTGTACTCGAAGCGGGCCACGGTGGCCCCACGCCATTTGGCCGCCAGGTTCTTCAGCTTGGACGAGGACGGCGGGTTGGCCTTGGCCGCGCCGCTGACGCCGTTGACATGGTACTCCATCGCGTTGACCAACTCGCCCGGCACCAGGCTGTTCTTGTCGCTCACCTTGCTGATATCCACCGTCGCCCCGGCCAGCGCAGCCTGGGACAGCGCCAGCATCAGAACGGCGGCCGCCGCCGCGCGCGCTTGCTTGAATGTATGCATCGTCATGATTTCAATCCTGTTCGCATCGCTTGATCGCCAAGCTCAAATCCGGCAGAAGCGGCTGAGATAGCCGGACTCGCTGGCCGCCACTTCTTCTTCGGTCAAGGCCGCCTCGGCCCCCAGCTCGGACGCTTCCAAGGTGGAGAAGAACTCCATCGCCGCCATGCCCTCCATCAGCAACGCAATCGG
The DNA here is from genome assembly GCF_041912965.1 of Chromobacterium sp. Taxonomy (NCBI): domain Bacteria; kingdom Pseudomonadati; phylum Pseudomonadota; class Betaproteobacteria; order Neisseriales; family Chromobacteriaceae; genus Chromobacterium; species Chromobacterium sp. Next base: position 44,267 of record NZ_JAYSGF010000031.1, read on the forward strand.
CAGCAACAGCTTGGCCAGGCGCTGGAAACCGCTGCTTTCCCGCTCGGACGGCGGATGCGGCTTCATTTGTTGCTGATAAAGCTTGCGATACCAGTCGCTCAGCTTCTGGTCGGTCATATTGGCGTAGCACAGCTTGCCGCTGCTCTCCGGGTAGAGATTCTTGCCGTCCTTGGCGCAGGGGAAGTCGAACAGATAACCCTTGCGGTCCTGGTAGGCTGCGGCCAGGCGCGCCACGCGGAACTGCGCGGCCGGTTGGAACTGGCCGTTCTTGAAGCCGGCCGAGTTAAAGCGAGTGCGCCGCACCTCGTTGTGCAGCAGGTTCATCAGATAATGCTTGTCGTACTCGGACAGGCTGTTCACGCCGGTGGTGGCGCCGCTCAGATAACGGTCCAGCACCTCCTTGCGGATGCCGTTCTGCAACTGCTTGGCCACCGGCACTTGCTGCGTCGCGTTGCGCAGCAACTGCGCCGCCACCGCGAACTTGGCGGCTATGGTGCTGTAGCCATAACCGAACACGTCCAGGCTCTTGTAGAAGATGTCGCCATCCACCCCGGCCTTGAAGGCATTGGCCAACACCAGCTTGTCCTCGTCCTGGCGGTAGCCGGCGCGGCGGCGGTTGAGATCCACGTCCACGCCCGGCAAGGCCTTGTTCAGGCCCGCCTCGCTGGCGAACAATTTGACCGAATCGTCCAGCGTCAGATTGACGCGATGATAGCGATTGAAATCGCTGAGCGCGTTATTCCACTCTATGGAGTTGATGATGGGCGGCTGGAGATTGAGTTCGGAATAGGCCGAGCCGGGGGTTTTCAGAAACTCTCCGGCGATCTTGTCGCCGCCGAGATCGGCATGGCTGCGGTTCTTGGTCTTGTAATACAACACCGACTTCAACAAGGTGTCGGGCACAAAGCTGGCGGCCATCGCCGGCGACGTCAGCAGCAAGCTGGCGGCTGCCAGGCCGCACAAGCAGCGCGAACGCCGAGTAGTGCTTTGGGTCATCACGGACTCCAAGTGATTATCAACAGGAGGTGGGCATGATCGGCTTTCGGAGGTCGGTTTTAGAACCTGTTTACGATCAGCTGCGCGTCGGCGATACCGCGTTGAAACCGAGCTCCGTGCTCATGTACCACGAGTACATTCCGCTTTTCGCTCGTTTCCGCCTTGTCTCGCCTTGTCTCGCCTTAGCTCGCGAGATCGTGAACACGTTCTTAGCCCGTCCAAAAATAAGAGAAACATGAATTGCTAATGGACATGAGCGTAAAGCCGGGGTTCCGCCGGAAATTGCAAAAATCGCTCATTGCGCATAAAACACAAAAAAACCAATGCCAAGGGCAATAAAAAACCGCCGCAAGCGGCGGTGGTGATTCATGCCTGTAGCGGCGGACGCTAGGCCGCCGGCCACAATCGCGGCTCCAATTCGTCGAACCAGGCCGCCAACTGGATATAGGCATCGCTCCAGCCGCTGCTGATGCTGACTTCCTGCAAATAGCAGGTGGGCGCGAACCAGCGCACCAGCGCCGACCGCTCCGGCAACTGGCCGGCGCGCAGCCGCGCCAGCTCCGGAACCACCTCGGCCAGCGCCTGTTCCGCATCGCGCCACGATGTCCACATGAAGTCGTTGTCCGGCAAGGCCAGCAACTCCTGTACCGCCTCGACGATACGCAACATCGCCTCCAGGGGCAGACCGGGGTCTATGCCCTGTCGCAGCAGACCGCGCGTGATCGGCAACGTCATCGATTGTTCTTCCATGCTCCCTCCTGATCAAACTCGACCAAGCATTGGCTCATCAGCTCGCGCACCACCGCGAGCCAAGGCGCTCCGGCCGCTGCGGCCTTTCAAGACCAGTCAAAGGTCAACAAGGCCACCTTGCTGTCCGGTTCGTAGAACAGCAGGATGGTGTCCGCGCCATTGGCGACGTAATCGTACCCGGTCACGCAGGCGACAAAGCGGAAGCGCTTGCCGTCCGGGTCTATCGGCACCACGTTTTCTTCGTCCTCCTCATCCAGCGGCAAGGCGCTGGGGCTGGTCCAGTTGCCGCCGTAGACGCCGCCGCCCAGCTGATCGATCAGATTGGATGGTTCATCGGCGCTGAAATCGCTGTCCTCGCTGATGAAAGGGCCGCCGACGTAGTGCAAGGCGCCCAGACGCCGATAACGCGCTTTCGCCGCCTGGTAGGACGCATGTTGCGCTGCGCAGTGCTCGCGCAGCCAGCCATGCTCGTCTGCCGCGTCCGCCGGTGGCGGCTCCGGCATGTCCTCCGCCAGGAAATAGCGGAAATCGCCCAGCAAATGGTAGCGATTGGCCTCATCCAGGCGGAAAGCCAGCCAGTTGCTGGCCAGATAGTCATTATGAAACGCCTCGCTGCCGTCGCCGACATAGCCATCACAGGGCTCCACCGGCGCCACCAAGTGAATCCAGCCGGACCAGGCGGGATCGACGGCGGCCAGGTCTATGGAGACGCAGGGCAGCAGATGCTTGGCGTATTGCCGCACCGGCTCGGCGAACACGGACTCCGGTTCCGGGAACACTTGCAGAAAGGGCTGCGGGGTCTTGATGTCGTTCAACATGATTCTAAAGATATCCTGGTCAAGCGCGGCAGCGCGCCGCCGCGCGGAAGCGATAAGCCAATAGCGCGAGCGCGTCATTATCCACATCCCGCCATACGAGATGAATACATTTTGCGGCCTCCGCCGGCGCCGCCCGCTCGCGCCGCTCCGTGCCGCCTTGACCCCCGCGAGAGCGCTCGGCACTATTTCAGCGTGCCGCCAAACCCGCGGCGCCCAGATCATCAATCTGGCCTCGCCACCGCGGACCGGACGCCAACAGCGTCTTGTCCCCGTCCCAGAACCATCCGTCCTTCCTTACCGGATAGACCATGGGGGGCATCGGGCAAGTCCCGAGCCCCAATATCTTCACGCCAGTCTGCCCAGCCCTCCGACCCGGATGCGGCTAAACCTTGTTTCAGGAGAGAGCGCATGTCAGTCAAACTCCCACTCCGTCGGCACTATCGGCCCGGCACCAAGCCGGTGCCGCACCAGGAGCTGCCCTTCGTCGCCATCATGCCCGGCCACTTGCGCCTGCATTGCTGGCAAGTGCCGCCCGCCGACAATTACCACCAGGCCTACCGCATAGGCCGCGAGTTCGCCGGCCACTACATCCAGTATGTGCAAGACAATCCCAACGGCCATGGCCATGCCTTGCTGGCGCGCATTGCCGGCGACATCGACTTCAGCGATCAAAGCGCGGTCCGCGGCTACTGGGCCGGCTTCTTCGCCTTGATCGAGCAGGTGCTGGTCTTCCCCATCGATATCTTCGACTACATCGACCGCGTCAATACCAGGGAGGAAGCGCTGCGCGAGATGATGGGTTCACGACCGCGAAATATTAAATAAATTAATAATAACCAAGGTCGCCGCGCATCTGCGCCAGTTTTGGCACAGTCCGCGGCGACGCTGGCTGAATCCGGCCACGCGCCTCCCTTTCTACCCATATAAATCAGTCGTTTGCGCCCCAGGCGCGCTGGCACGCGCCTTGCATAAGTAAGTCAGACCGCAGCGCAAGGCCGCGCCGTTGAAATGCAAACGTCGTATAAATAAAAGGTTGCCGAGCATAGCCCGGCTCCCTACTCACAAAGGAGAAACATCATGCAAGGCATCCGCACCTGGTTCTGTCTCGCCGCCGTCAGCGCCGGCATCTCTCTGTCCGCCCAGGCCGCCGACGTGGTCAGGCTGGGCAATCTCAAGTTCGCTCACTATGGCGCCATCAGCTATATGAAGGAAATTGCGCCCAAGTACGATCTCAAGATCGAAGAGCGCATGTTCGCCAAGGGCATAGACATCATGCCCGCCATCGTCGCCGGCGAAGTGGACATCGCCGCCAGCGCGGCGGACGCGGCGGTGGCCGGCCGCGCCGGTGGCGCGCCCATCTTCGCGGTGGCCGGCTTCGCCAAGGGCGGCGCGCGCATCGTCGCCGCCAAGGACAGCGGCATCAAGAGCGTCAAGGACTTGAAGGGCAAGAAGGTGGGCGTGGCGCGCGGCGGCGCGCAGGAATTGCTGCTGGCGGCGGAGCTGGCCAAGTACAAGCTCAGCTGGTCCGACAAGCCGGGCAAGGATGTGCAGGTGATCTACATGCCCTTCGCCGACCTGAACCAGGCCCTGCTGGGCAAGCAGATAGACGCGATGAGCCAGTCCGAGCCGCAATCGTCCCAGGCCATCAACAAGGGCTTCGGCGTGGAAGTGCTGAAGCCTTACGACACCCCGCTGGGCGAGCCCATCCGCACCCTGGTGATGACCGAGAAGATGTACAAGGAGCGCCGCGGCGTGGCGGAACGCTTGATCAAATGCTTCGTGGAGGCCACCAATACCTTCATCAAGAACCCCAAGCTGGCGGAAAAATACGTGCGCGAGAATATGTTCAAGAATCAGATCAGCGCCGACGACTTCCAGGACGCGATCTCCAACTCCCCCTATAGCTACGATCTGAGCGTGGCCCATATCCAGACCACCACCGACATGATGCAGCAGTACGGCATCGGCAAGATGGCCAAGCCGCCCAAGGCGGCGGACTGGGTGAAGCTGGACTTGCTGAGCAAGGCCAAACAGGAACTCAAGGTTAATTGACGGCGGTGGGAGCGTATTCATGCAGCAGACTGTGTTTTCCCGGCTGAGACCATTGTTGTCCAGCCTGGCGGTGCCCATCGCCATCCTCTTGTTCTGGCAGGCCAGTTCCAGCCTGGGCTGGATCAATCCGCAAATCCTGCCCTCGCCGCTGGCGGTGCTGCAGAAATGGCTGGCCTACTGGCAGCCACTGGAAGCCTACGATCCGGCGGCGGGCGGCTATCTCGCCTGGCTGCTGTCCGGCGAGCTGATCCACGACGTGGCGGCCAGCCTGTGGCGCGTGGTGCTGGGCTTCGCGCTGGGCGGCGGGCTGGGCCTGCTGCTGGGCCTGTTCATGGGCGTCAGCGACCCGGTGTACCGGGCGTTCAATCCCTTGATCCAGTTCCTGCGGCCGATTCCGCCAATCGCCTGGACCCCGCTGTCCATCCTGTGGTTCGGCCTGGGCAATCCGCCGGCGGTGTTCCTGATCACCATAGGCGCGTTCTTCCCCATTCTGATGAACACCATCTCCGGCGTGCGCAATGTGGATGGCATCTATATCCGCGCCGCGCGCAACCTGGGCGCCAGCCGCGCCACCCTGTTCCGCCGGGTGATCCTGCCGGCGGCCACGCCCTTCATCTTCACCGGCGCGCGGGTGGGCATGGGCACCGCCTTCATCGTGGTGATCGTGGCGGAAATGATCGCGGTGAACAGCGGCGTCGGCTACCGCATCATGGAGGCACGTGAGTATTTCTGGACCGACAAGGTCATCGCCGGCATGGTCACCATCGGCATTCTCGGCCTGTTGATCGATGTGCTGATGCAGGGGCTGAACAACCGTCTGCTGAAGTGGCATCGCGGCATCGACCAATAAGAACCCGCTCAATGTCTGCTGCGCGTTGTGGATCGTCGCAAGGTGAGCGCCGCCTCGAAATGCTCATGTACCACGCGTGCATTCCGCTTTCGCGGCAGTTTTCGCCTTGTCTCGCCCTAGCTCGCGAAACATTGAACAGACGCTGATCACAACGCGCCGCCGGGCCCGTCTCGACACGGGCGCGGCGCAAAGAACGAATTCGCGCAACAGCGGCCCCCACTGCTGCGCGACATGGAAGGATGAGGCATGAGCGCCCAGATCGAAGTGCAACAAGTGCAAAAAGTATTCAAGACGCCGGGCGGCGACGTGATCGCCCTGCGCGATATCCAGCTGGACATCCAGGCCGGCGAGTTCGTCTGCCTGCTGGGTCCGTCCGGCTGCGGCAAATCCACCCTGCTCAACGCCATCGCCGGCTTCGCGCCGCCCAGCGGCGGACAGATCCTGGTGGCCGGCCAACGCGTCGCCGCGCCCGGGCCGGACCGCGGCATGGTGTTCCAGGAATACGCGCTGTTTCCATGGATGACGGTGGAGCAAAACATAGGCTTCGGCCTGGAAATCCAGAAGCGCTCCCCGGCCGAGATCCGCTCCGCGGTGGAGCCGCTGCTGGACAAGCTGCACCTGCGCGATTTCCGCCACCGCTTTCCCAAGGACCTGTCCGGCGGCATGCGCCAGCGGGTGGCGATCGCGCGGGTGCTGGCGCTGGATTCGCCGGTGATGTTGATGGACGAGCCCTTCGGCGCGCTGGACGCGCTGACGCGGCGCTCCTTGCAGGACGAGCTGCTGCGCATCTGGCAGGAAAGCGGCAAGACCATCATCTTCGTCACCCACAGCATAGAGGAGTCCATCTACCTGGCGGACCGGGTAGTGGTGATGACCTACCGCCCCGGCACCATCAAGCGCGACGTGCGGGTGGAGCTGCCGCGGCCGCGTGATCCCAGCGCGCCGGGCTTCAACGACCTGAAACGGGAATTGACCCGGCTGGTGATGGAGGAACACTCACGCCACGAGGCCGCGGAGCTGCAAGCTGCGGTAGACTGAGGCGTCACCGATTTCCGCCCGCTGCCATGCTCATCCGCGCATTGCGTTTTCTGCTGAAAAGCCTGCCCTACCTGTTGTTGCCGGCGCTGGTGCTGGGCGGCGGCTGGATCCTGGCCAGCCGCATGCTGGTGACCGAGGCGGAGCGCGAGGGCCGACACCGGGCGGAGATGCACGCCGCCAACCTGAGCGCCACGCTGGAGCAATACCGCTACCTGCCCTATGTGCTGGCGCTGAACCAGGACATCCTCAACCTGCTGGCGGAGCCGCGCAATCCGCGCCGGGTGGAAGCGCTGAACCGCTATCTGGAGCAGGTGAACCGGCAGTCGCGCACCTCGGCGCTATTCATCGTCAACGTGGACGGCATCGCGCTGGCGTCCAGCAACTGGATGTCGCCATACAGCTTCGTCGGCAACAGCTATGCCTTCCGCCCGTATTTCCAGCAGGCGCTGGCCGGCCTGTCCGGCAGCTTCTACGGCATAGGCAGCACCAGCCGCGAGCCCGGCTACTTTCTGTCCTGGCCGGTGCTGTCCGGCCGCCGCATCGTCGGCGTCGCGGTGGTCAAGGTCAGCCTGGCGCCGCTGGAGGAAGCCTGGCGCAAAGGCGCGGAGCCGGTGCTGGTCAGCGACCGCCACGGCGTCGCCTTCCTCAGCGCCAACCCGGACTGGAAATTCGCCACCTGGCAGCCGCTGCCGCCCGAGGTGCGCCGCCAGATCGACGCCACCCGCCAATACCTGGGCGCCAAGCTGCACCCTTTCGCCTTGCTGCAGCCGCATGCCGATTGGCGGCGGCAGGCCTGGCTGGCGCCGGACAGCGAGCGCAAGCTGCTGGCCGGCCGCTATCTGCAGATCCGGCAGCAACTGCCGCAAACCGGCTGGACGCTGACGCTGCTGGTGGACATGCACGGCCGCAACCTGACGCTGCTGGCCATCATGAGCACGCTGCTGGTCAGCTGCCTGGGCTTGCTGACGCTGTGGCATTACTGGCGGCTGCGCCTGCGCCGGCTGCGCGAGCAACTGGCGGCGCAGCAAGCCTTGCAGCAGGCGCACGATCAACTGGAACGCAAGGTGGCGGAACGCACCCGCGACCTGGCCTTGAGCAATACCCAGCTGTCGGCGGAAATCCGCGAACGCATCCAGACCGAAAACAGCCTGCGCATCACCCGCGGTCAACTGGCCGAGGCCAGCAAGCTGGCGGCGCTGGGCCAGATGGCGGCCGGGGTCGCGCACGAGATCAATCAGCCGCTGGCGGCGCTGCGCGCCTTCGCCGACAACGCGGTGACCCTGTTGCAACGCGGTCGCGCCGACGCCGCCAGCGATAATCTGGGCCAGATCTCGCAATTGGTGGAACGCATCGCCCACATCACCCGGGATCTGAAAACCTTCGCCCGCCGCCACCGCGGCCCGCTGGGCCAGACCCACCCGCTCGCCGCGCTGCGCGATACGCTGACCCTGCTGCAACCGGCGCTGACCGAGGCGCGCATCACGCTGACGCAGCAATTGCCTGAGCAATGTCCGGCCATCGCCTGCGACGCCATCGGCCTGGAACAGGTGTTCACCAATCTGCTGAGCAACGCCATAGACGCGATGCGGCCGCAGGGACAGGGCCAGCTGGAAATCAGCCTGCTGCACAAGGCCGGCATGCTGGAATTCCGCCTGCGCGACCACGGCCCCGGCATCGCCGACGCCGATCTGCCGCATCTGTTCGAGCCCTTCTACAGCACCAAGCCGCGCGGTCAGGGCCTGGGCCTGGGCCTGGCCATCGTGCAGGAAATCGTCGAGCAGTCCGGCGGCCGCATCGAGGCCGGCAACCATCCGGACGGCGGCGCCTGCTTCATCATCAACTGGCCCTGCGAGCCCACGCCATGACAAGCCCCCCTCCTTCCTCCGCCAGCGCCGGCATCGGCGTGATCTATGTCGAAGACGATACGGCGGTGCGCATGGCCACGCTGCAATCGCTGGAACTGGCCGGCCTGCCGGTGCAAGCCTGCGCCGACGCCGAAAGCGCGCTCGCCCTGCTGCGGCGCGACGAGCGCGCGGTGCTGCTCAGCGATGTGCGCCTGCCCGGCCTCAGCGGCCTGGAGCTGATGGAACAGGCGCTGAACCTGGACCGGGAACTGCCGGTGATCCTGGTCACCGGCCATGGCGACATCGCGATGGCGGTGGCGGCCACCCGCGCCGGCGCCTACGACTTCATCGAGAAGCCCTATGCGCCGGGCCGGCTGAGCGAAACCGTGCTGCGCGCGCTGGACAAGCGGCGGCTGACGCTGGAAAACCGCCAACTGCGCGCCAGCCTGGCGCGCAGCAACGGACCGGTGCTGATCGGCCACAGCCCGGCGATGCAGGCATTGCGCGAGACGCTGGCCAATATCGCCGACACCGACGCCGACGTGTTGATCCACGGTGAAACCGGCACCGGCAAGGAAATGGTGGCGCAGGCGCTGCACGCCTGGAGCCGCCGCCGCGAACGTCATTTCGTGCCGCTGAACTGCGCCGGACTGCCTGAATCCATTTTCGAGAGCGAAATCTTCGGCCACGAGGCCGGCGCCTTCACCGGCGCGCTCAAGCGCCGCATCGGCAAGATCGAATACGCCAGCGGCGGCACCTTGTTCCTGGACGAGATCGAAGGCATGCCGCTGGCCTTGCAAGCCAAGCTGTTGCGGGTGCTGCAACAGCGGGTGGTGGAAAGGCTGGGCTCCAACAGCCTGGTGCCGGTGGATTGCCGGGTAGTGGCCGCCACCAAGGACGATCTGGCACTGGCCAGCCAGCAGCGGCGCTTCCGCGAGGATCTGTACTACCGCCTCAATGTGGTGTCGCTGCGGCTGCCGCCGCTGCGCGAACGGCGCGAGGATATCCCGGACCTGTTCCAGTGGTTCGTGGAACAGGCCTCGGCGCGCTTCGACCGCCCGGTGCCGGACGCGCCGCCGGCGCTATTGGGCCGCTTGCAGGCGCAAACCTGGCCGGGCAATGTGCGCGAGCTGCGCAATGCGGCGGAACGCTATGTGCTGGGCGTGGCGCCGGACGGCGGCGAGCCGGAGGCCTATGCGCCCAGCGCGCTGGACGCGCGGGTGGACGCCTATGAAAAACAGTTGATAGAACAGGCTTTGCTGCGCACCCAGGGCCAGGTAATGCAGGCGGCGGAGCTGCTGGGCATTCCGCGCAAGACCTTGTACAACAAGTTCGCCAAGCATGGCATAGACCCGGACGGCTACCGCGGCTGAGGAGCCGGTTTACGATCTGCTGCGCGTCGGCGGGATGGATAGAAATGGGCGTTGAAACCAAGCTCAAAATGCTCATGTACCACCTGTACATTCCGCTTTTTCGCTCGTTTTCGCCTTGTCTCGCCCTAGCTCGCGAGACCGTAAACAGGTTCTCACACCGCGCGCAGCAGCATGAAATGGCGCAGACTGTAATAACCCTGCGCCGCCGGCCACGGCAAGGCGCCCAGCATGCTCAGCCCCGCCTCCCAGCGCTGATTGTCCAGCAGCGCTTCCGTGACGAACTCGCCGTTCAGATTACAGAAGAACAGCCGCGACCAATGCGTGTCCTGGTCCAGCTTTTCCGCGCGCAGCGCGGCGGTGGCCTGGCGGAACAAGGCTTCGAACAAGGGCTGTTCCAGATGCTCGGCCGCGCCGCGCAGGCCGAAGTTGCCGATGTAGGCCATATAATCGCGGCCGGCGATTTCCCAGCGCCGCTCGGTGACCTCGGCCTCGTCGGCGATGCCCCACAGGCCGGCCAGCAGCACGTGCAGCACATTGGCGCTGAAATTCTCCAGCGCGTCGTCCAGCCCCTGCTGGCCCGCGCCCAGGCCGGCGAAGCTTTCCATCATGCGGACATCGTTGTCCAGCAACACATGGACGTCCAGCCGGCCATTGTTCTCGCCCGGCGTCCAGTGCGCGCCCATCGCCGGCAGCTGAGCGTGCGGCAGCAACCAGCCCTTGGCCTCCTGGCAAGGCAGGCCATGGGCGGCCAAGAGCCGCGCCAATGCCGGCGTGGGATCCAGCGGTTCTTGAGGCGCCGTGGAGCGGGTATCCATAATGTTTGCCGACAAGGTATCCATCCTGTTTCATTCAGTCGCGATGGCCGGCAGTTTACCATCTGCGGCCGGCGGCGGCGCTAGAGCCTGAAGCTGGCCGCGGCCTGACGCAGCCCGGTCGCCAGCGTCTCCAGCGCCTTGACCTCGGCCTCGGCCTCCAGCGCGGTGGCCCGGGTCTGCCCGGCCAGGCCCGCCACCTGCTCCATATTGCCGGCCACGTCGCGGTTGGCCTCGGCCTGCTCCGCCGCCGCGCCGGCCACCGCGCGGATATTGTCGCGCGCGGACTGAGCGCCGCCGCGGATGCGGCTCAGCGCGTCCGCCGCCTGCCGCGCCATGCTCACGCCGCTGTCCACCCGCGGCCCCACCTCGCCCATGCTGGCCACCACGGAATCGGTGTCGGTCTGTATCGCCTGGATGGTGGCGGCGATCTGGCGCGTGGCCTCGCCGCTGCGGTCGGCCAGCTTGCGCACTTCGTCGGCCACCACCGCGAAGCCGCGCCCGGTCTCGCCTGCGCGCGCCGCCTCTATCGCCGCGTTCAGCGCCAGCAGATTGGTTTGATCGGCGATGTCCTTGATCACCGCGGCGGTGGTGTCGATCGCGCGGCAGCGCTCGGCCAGCTCGCCGATGCAGTTCGAGGCGGCCGCCACCTGGCCGGACACCGCCTGGATCTCCTCCGCCGCGCGCCGCACCAGGCTCTCGCCCTCGTCGGCCAGCTCGCAGGCGTTGGCGGAATCCGATTCGCTCTCGGCGCTGCGGCGCGACACCTCGGCCACCCCGTCCAGCATGCCGGCGGTGGTGGCGGCGGCGCCGGCGGTGGCCGCCGCCGATTGCTCGACCTGGCCGTGGATCTGCTGCATGCGGCTGGACAGGCCGCCCACCGAGTGCTCCAGCTGGACAGAGCCATCCTGCAGCCGCTCTATCAATTGGCGCAGGCTGCGCTGCATGCCGGCGAAAGCGCCCATCAAGCTGCCATCGCGCGGCGCCTGGCTCAGCGGCTGGGTCAGATCGCCGGCGGCCATCGCCCGCGCGGCGGCGGCGGCGGCCTCGGCCTCGCCGCCTATCAGCCGGTAAATGGAGGCGGCGACGCGCCAGGCCAGCAGCGTCACCACCGCCAGCACCGCCAGCCCGATGCCGGACAGCTTGAGCGCCAGGCCGGTGAACTGTCGCTCCACATCGTCCATGAACACGCCGGCGCCCAGGGTCCAGTTCCAGTCCGCGATCCGCATCACCGCATTGAGCTTGGGCAGCGTCTCATTGCCATTGGGGCGCTTGGTGCGGATCAGCGCGAAGGCGAAATCGCCGTTCGCCAGCGCATCGCGGTACACCTGCACCAGGGTACGCCCGTCCGGCAGCTTGCCGCCGGTGTCGCGCTTGCCCAGCTTGCGCCGGTCCGGGTGCACCAGCACCAGGTCGCTGGCGTCGCGCGCGAACACATAGTTGTCCTGATCGCGCAGGCCGCTCATCGCCTCTATCGCCCGTTTCTGCGCCTCCTGGCGCGTCAGCTTGCCGCTTTGCTCCTGCTTTTGGTACATCGCCACTTGCTGGCCGGCCAAGTGCACCAGGCTGCCTATCTGCGCCCTGCGGTCTTCCATCAAGGTCGTGCGCAGGGTGTGCAGCGCGAAGCCGGCCACCACGCACATGCCCAACCCGGCGCACAGCACCACGCCCCCCAAACGGACAGCCAGTTTCATAGTCTCGCTCCATCGCTGGTTTCGGCGCCGCGCGGCGGCGGCCTTTCCTTCGTGGAGCATAGACTATTCATTACGCTTAAGTGGCGGCCTCCTCAGGCATCGCCGCCGGCGGCGAACTGCAAGGCCGCCAGCCGCGCATACAAGGGCGAGCTGGCCAGCAGGCTCTGGTGGCTGCCCTCGGCCACGATGCGGCCCTGGTCCAGCACCACGATGCGGTCCGCCTGCTTGACCGTGGCCAGCCGGTGCGCGATCACCAGGGTGGTGCGGTTTTGCGCCGCGCGCTCCAGCGCCTGTTGCACCAATTGTTCCGACTCCGCGTCCAGCGCGCTGGTGGCCTCGTCCAGCAGCAGCAGCGGCGGATTCTTCAAGATGGCGCGGGCGATGGCGATGCGCTGGCGCTGGCCGCCGGACAGGCGCACGCCGCGTTCGCCCAGATAGCTGTGATAGCCCTGCGGCAGGCGTTCGATGAAATCATGCGCGGCGGCGGCGCGGGCGGCGGCCCTCACCTCCTCGTCGCTGGCGTCCGGCCGGCCGTAGCGGATGTTCTCCAGCGCGCTGGCGCCGAAGATCACCGAATCCTGCAGCACGATGCCGATATGGCCACGCAAATCGGCGAAGGACAGTTCGCGCACATCCACGCCGCCCAGCAACAACTGGCCCTGCTGCGGGTCGTAGAAACGCAGCAGGAGCTGAAACAGCGTGGATTTGCCGGCGCCGGACGGTCCCACCAGCGCCACATGCTCGCCGGGGCGCACGCTGAGCCGGATGCCGCTGAGCGAAGGCTGGCCGGGACGCGAGGGATAGGCGAAATCAACATCGCGCAACTCCAGGCCGGCAGGTCCGGGCGGCAGCGCGCGCGGCGCGGCCGGCTCCGTCACCGGCGAATTCAGCGCCAGCAGTTCCATCAGCCGCTCGGTGGCGCCGGCGGCGCGCTGCACATCGCCCCACACTTCCGCCAGCGCGCCGATGGCGCCGGCGGTAACCACCGCGTAGAGAATGAACTGGCCCAGCTGCCCGGCGCTCATCGCGCCTTCCAGCACCGCGTGCGCGCCCAGCCACAACACGAACACGATGGCGCCGAAGACCAGCAGGATCACCGCCACCGTCAGCCAGGATCGCGCGCGGATGCGCGCCAGCGCGGCGTCGAAGCTGGTTTCCACCGAGTCGCCGAAGCGCCGGCTCTCCCGCGCCTGCTGATTGAAGGCCTGCACCGTCGGAATCGCGTTCAGGGTTTCGCCGGCGATGGCGCTGGAATCGGCGATGCGATCCTGGCTGGAGCGGGACAAGGCCCGCACCCGGCGGCCGAAGACCACGATGGGCAAGACCACCAGCAATAGCGTCACCAGGATGTAGGCGGTCAGGCTGGGGCTGGTGGCCATCAGCATGGCCAGGCCGCCCAGCATCAGCAAGACATTGCGCAAGCCCATAGACAAACTGGTGCCGATCACGGTCTGCACCAGGGTGGTGTCGGTGGTCAGCCGCGACAGCACTTCGCCGGTCTGGGTGACTTCGAAATACTCCGGGCTGACCCGGATCACATGCTGGTACACCGCGCGACGGATGTCGGCGGTGACGCGCTCGCCCAGCCAGGATACCCAGTAGAAACGCAGCGCGGTGGCCAGCGCCAGCACCGCCGCCACGCCGAACAGGCCGAGGAAGTAGCGGTTGATGTCCGCCGCCGCGCGCTGGCTGAAGCCGTGGTCGATCAGGAAGCGAAAGGCCACCGGCAGCAGCAGGGTGGCGGCGGCGGCCACGATCAGCGCCAGCAAGGCCAGCAGCGCGCGCAGCCGGTACGGGCGCAGAAAAGGCAAGAGCCCAGCCAGCGGGGTGAGGCGATTCAGCGGGGAGGAATCGGACATGACGATCAGCGCTCAATGATGCAGAGCGCCCTACTCTAGCCTGCCGCCGGGCAAACCGCATCCCCGGACATGAAAAAACCGCCGCGGGCAAGGCCGGCGGCGGTTTGCGAAAGCCAGGCTTTCTTGGATCAGAACTTGTACTGCATCTGCACGCCCAGCAGGTGGCCACGGATCGAGCTGTAGGAACCCTGCAAGGTGTCGCCGTTGCCGAACGGGCTGGTGGCGGTGTGCTTGATGTCGCGGTCGCCGACGCCCATCAGATAGGTGTAGCCGGCGTCCACGGTCAGCTGCTTGCTGGCCTTGTAGCTGGCGCCCAGGCTCAGCCACACGCGGTCGGTGTCCGGAATCAGCGGATTGCGGTAGCTGGCGTCGCGCACCGGGCTGGTTTCATAACCCACGCCGCTGCGCAGGGTCAGTTGCTCGCTGTAGTTGTAGTCGGCGCCCACCGAGAACAGCCAGCTGGCTTTCCAGTGATTGTTGATCACGGTCTCGGCCTTCGGGTTGCCCTTGATCACCAGCTGGTCGAAACGGCTCCAGTTGGTCCAGCGCGCGGTGGCGCTCAACGCCCACTTGCTGTTCAGGCGGCTGTAGCCGGACAGCAGCAGCGATTCCGGCGTGGTGACATCGGCGGCGCCGGCATGCACACCATCCAGATTGGTCATGCCCGGAATGCCGAGACGGTTAAAGCCGCTCGCGGTGTAATCTCCACGCGCCTTGTGGTTCAGCTTGGAGCGATAGGACAGGCCGACGCGGTTGTCCTGATTGAACGCGTACATCAGGCCCAGGTTATAGCCATAGGCCCAGCTGTCGGCGTCGATCTCGCCGGTGGCGCCAGGCAGGAAGGCGCCCTGCTTCAGATCGGCCTTGGCGTATTGCGCCGACACGCCGGCGCCGAAGCTCCACTTGTCGTCCAGCTTGTAAGCGAAGGACGGGTTGAAGTCCACCGTCATGATGGAGCTGGAAATGCCGTGGTTGCGGCCGATCCAGTTGTCGTCATAGCTGGCGCCAAGGCCAAAGGGCACGGTGATGCCCAGGCCCAGACGGGCGCGGTCGTTCAGTTGATGCACCAGGTAGGCATTGGGGATGACTTCGGCCTTGGCGCGACCGTTATCGCTGCCCTGGCGCGCGGCAGGGAAACCGCCCTTGCCTTCGAACGGCGCGTCGATTTCGGCATAGGTGAAGCCGCCCTGAATCTGGGTGCCTTCGATCAGGGTCATGCCGGCCGGATTGTAGAACACGGCGGACAAATCGTCGCCGACCACGCCGGCGCCGGCATGGGCACGGCCCAGGCCGACCACGCTTTGCTCGGACAATTGGAAACCGGCGGCCTGAGCCAGCGGCGCCGCGGCCAGCAGGCCGGCCACCAGAGCGGGAATGGCGCGAACGGCGGAAGGTGCGAATGCTTTCATTTTCTTGTATTTACCCCGGCGGCTGGAAACCGCCCTTGTTATCGAAGCCCGGCATGCGCCATGGCGTTTATGCTATATAAATAGATAGCGATCACACAGTTTTTAGGGGGTGGAGTCTAAATACTATTTTTTAAAAAAACAAGAACGCCTAAAAACCCAAAAGCATAAAAATGACCGCGAACCAGCCCGCCGCAGGGCAAGGCGGCGGCCATGGCGGCAAGGCGCTGCGCCGGGACAAAAGGCTGTGCTAATATTGGCGGCTTCTCACACCCTGTTGAATGAACCAACCATGAAACGAATGCTGAGCATGCTGGCGCTGACCGCGCTGCCCGCCGTGGCCCTGGCCTCGCCGACAGTGGAAATGATCACCAGCAAGGGCAATATCGAGATCGCGCTGGATTCGGCCAAGGCTCCCAAGACCGTGGAAAACTTCGTCGCCTACGCCAAGGCCGGCCATTACAACGGCACCGTGTTCCACCGCGTGATCGACGGCTTCATGATCCAGGGCGGCGGCTTCGACACCAAGCTGAGCCAGAAGCCCACCCGCGCCGCCATCGCCAACGAGGCGAGCAATGGCCTGAAGAACGGCATCGGCACCATCGCGATGGCCCGCACCGCCGACCCGAACTCCGCCACCGCGCAGTTCTTCATCAATGTGGCCAATAACGACTTCCTCGATTACAAGTCCCCGACGCCGCAGGGCGCCGGCTATGCCGTGTTCGGCAAGGTGATCAAGGGCATGGATGTGGTCAACCGCATCGCCAAGACCCGCACCGGCAGCATGAACGGCATGGGCGACGTGCCGTTCGAGCCTATCGTGATCCAGAAAGTCACCATCAAACCTTAAAGCCTGTTTACGATCTGCCGCCTTGGCTCGCGAGATCGTTAAGCCCGCTTCAAGAACCACTTTAATACCGGCAGGCCGCCGCGCGGCCTGTCCGTCATCAAGGAAAACACCATGATCAAACTGACCACCAACTTCGGCGCCATCGTGCTGGAACTGTTCGCCGACAAGGCCCCGAAAACCGCCGCCAACTTTGAAGAGTATGTGAAGAGCGGCCACTACGACGGCACCATCTTCCACCGCGTGATCAACGGCTTCATGATCCAGGGCGGCGGTTTCAGCGCCGACATGTCGCAAAAGCCGACCAAGGCGCCGATCGAGAACGAGGCCAACAACGGCCTGTCCAACAAGAGCTACACCGTGGCGATGGCCCGCACCATGGACCCGCACTCGGCTTCCGCCCAGTTCTTCATCAATGTGTCCGACAACGACTTCCTGGACTTCAAATCGGAAAGCGCGCAAGGCTGGGGCTATGCCGTGTTCGGCCAGGTAGTGGAAGGCCAGGACGTGGTCGACAGCATCAAGGCGGTACGCACCGGTCGCAGCGGCGGCCATCAGGACGTGCCGGTGGAAGCGGTGGTGATCGAAAAAGCCGAAATCATCTGATTCGCCAACGCCGCGCCACGCGCGGCGCGCTCCCCAGCCCGGCCGTCCGGCCGGGCTTCAACTCATCCGCACGCGACATGGCCATTCATTTCATTTCCGACCTGCACCTGGCGGACGACACGCCAGAGCTGAACCGCTTGTTTCTGGACACGCTGCAAGCCTGGCAAGGCCGGATCGACGCGCTCTACATCCTGGGCGATCTGTTCGAATACTGGGTGGGCGACGACGACGATTCGCCGTTCCTGGAAGCGCCGCTGGCCGCGATGCGCGCCTTCGCCGCCGCCACGCCGCTGTACGTGATGCACGGCAACCGCGACTTCCTGCTGGGCGAGGGCTTCTGCCTGCGCAGCGGCGCGCGGCTGCTGGACGATCCGACCTTGATCGAGGCCCATGGCCGCCGCTGCCTACTCAGCCACGGCGACGCGCTATGCACCGATGACGCGGCCTATCAGCAATTCCGCGCCGTCAGCCGCAACCCGCAATGGCAGCAGGCGATGCTGGCGCGGCCGTTGGCCGAGCGCCACGCGATTGCGCGCCAGGCGCGGCAGCAAAGCGAGATGGCCAAGCAGCAAAACGGCCTGACCGCCATTTCCGATGTCACCGCCCCGGCGGTGGAAGCCTTGCTGGCCGAGCACGGCTGGCCGACGCTGATCCACGGCCATACTCATCGTCCGGCCATGCATCGCCATCGCGAATCCGAGCGCTGGGTGATCCAGGACTGGCACGGCGACCGCGGCGGCTATCTGCGGCTGGACGCCGCCGGCATCGCCAGCCTGCCGCTGAGCGCGGCCAACTGAAGCCGCAATGAAAAACGCCTGCCAAACGGCAGGCGTTTCTGCATCAGCCCGACGACGCCGGCAACGGCCGCCAACACGGCCACCAGCCCGGACCCGCGGCCAAATCGGCATCCACCGCCACGCCGGGCAGCGCCAGCAAGCGTCCGCCCGCATCGCACAGTAGCGGCCAACGCTCGCGCAAGGGCGGCGCGATGCCGGCCTCTTGCAAAAAGTTCTTCACCGGCTTGCGCCCCACCGCGGACGCCAGACGCTCGCCGCCCTGCCGCGGACACAGCAGCAGACCTTGCGCCAACAAGGCCGCCGGCAGGCCACGCGGCCGCCACTCCCAGCTCAGCACGCCGCCCCACTCTTCCACCAGGCATTCCGCCGTTGGGTCCAGCGCCGCTAGCGGCACGGCCGCTGGCG